>CALDJI010000105.1 GCA_937901805.1 uncultured Clostridia bacterium
GGAGTTGACCCAGACTATCCGGGATTCCGAAAAAAAGGGCAGTCTGCTCTGGGTATTGGACAGGACAAAGACAGCTATGGGCAAGCGCCTGATCCGTAATTATATTGAGCAGCCGCTCCTCAATCCGGCAGCAATTCTCAAACGACATGCAGCGGTATCTGAGTTGTATGGCGGCCCTATTTTGTGCGACGATTTGACGGCGCAGATGGGCGGCATCTACGATTTGGAGCGCCTGATGACAAGGATTGTCTATGGTACGGCAAGCCCCAGGGAGATGCGTTCCCTGGCCGACGCGGCGGGAAGCATCCCAAAACTGAAGGATTTACTGAGAAATGCAAAATGTGGACTGCTCAAAGAAATCCATACCCAGATGGATACGCTGGAGGACGTCAAAGAAGTGATAGAAAACGCGATTATTGACGATCCTCCTATTTCTACAAAAGACGGAGGGATGATCCGCCCGGGATTTCATCCGGAGATTGATGAACTCCATGCGATTTTGAAAAACAGTAAGCAGATCCTTTCCGATATCGAAGCGAAGTACCGGGAGGAAACGGGCATCAAGACGCTGAAAGTCGGATATAACAAGGTGTTTGGTTATTATATCGAGGTGACAAAGACCAATACAGCCCTTGTGCCGGACGGCTTTATCCGCAAGCAGACACTGACGAATGCAGAACGGTACATTACCCAGGAACTCAAAGACATTGAGGACAAAATCCTGGGGGCAAGCGAACGGGTGGTCGCCCTGGAACTGGAGATGTTCCACCAGGTGCATCGGATTCAAAATACGGCTTCTGCAGTGGCAAAACTGGACGTCATGTGTTCATATGCCAATGTTTCCCGTGCTAGAGGATACTGCTGCCCAGATGTGACCATGAACGGGGAGATTTTGATTGAAGAGGGGCGCCATCCGGTGGTGGAAGCCCTGCTCAAAGATACTGCATTTGTGCCAAACGATACCCGGATGGATGAAAAGGACAACCGGATGCTTGTTATTACCGGCCCGAATATGGCGGG
>CALDJI010000106.1 GCA_937901805.1 uncultured Clostridia bacterium
ATTCTCCACCGCCGCCGCAGTATCCTGAATGCAGTAGAGCGACGCTCCGCGTTCCCCGTATTTTTGGGCGGAGCGGGAGGCCTGTGCGCAAACAATCAGAAAACAGGAAGCTTCCCGAGGCCAGGAAAACGAAAAACACTCGCAGAGTTTTTCCTTCAGAGCCTGTCCCCGTACAACGAAGAAATGCCATGGCTGTAAATTCCCCCCGCTTGGGGCGGCAAGCCCTGCCCGCAGAAGCTGATGAACCATCCCTTCCGGAACCTCACGGTTCATATAACGGCGAACCGAACGCCGTGTAAACACTGTCTGTTCAAAATCCATTTGTAAACCCCTTTCCAATCCCGTCCCGGTACGTGCCGCAGGCTGCCTTTCAGACGGGTTGTCAAAATCCGTATCTTTTGCTTGTATCGCTATTATACCACGCAAAACACAAACCATAAACTGGAGAATTGCCTGTATCATGCAAAAAGTTTTGAAGCAGGATTTTACAAAATATCTCTTCCCCCCTGTCCACGGACAGAGAGGAAGGGATATGGAAGCTTACCTTCTGTTTTCCATCTCGATCATGTCGCCGTAAACTGGGGTGGGCATTCCGAATCCACCGGAAATATCCATAATCCGCCCTGTCGTAAACGCCGATTCATCACTTGCGAAATAAACAACTGCCGCCTCAATTTCCTCCAGCAAGCTCCTCTTCTCAATCGGAGTGTGCTTTTGGAAAGGTACTGTTTCCCGTATCTGAAGCAGAGTGCAGCAAAACCTATCGATTTGCTTCTAAACCCTCTCTCTTTTTCATACCATGGTGTTACAAAGATGTTGTCCATCAAACAATGAAGAGGAGGATCCATGATGGCAGAAGAAAAGAAAATGATGAAAATCCCGCATAATGTGATTTTGGAGGACAGGCGGGTTTTAACCGTCTCCGGCGTCACTGATATTGACAGCTTTGACGAACAGACAGTCATCCTATTTACAGATTTGGGGGAATTGACTGTAAAGGGAGAGGATTTGCATATCAACAAACTCAATGTTGACTCCGGAGAACTGAGTGTGGAAGGAACGATTTATGGATTATCCTATGCGGAGCCGGACAACAAACCGGCCGGCGGCGGAATTCTCTCCAAATTATTTCGATAGTAGGTGACAGGGCATGGGGATTTCCATTTCCCAACAGACAGTCTCATTTTTACAATCCCTGCTGCTTGGTGCGGCGCTTGGACTGCTGTACGACGGATTTCGGATTCTGCGCCTTCTTATCCCCAGCGGAAAAATCATCGCCTTTCTCGAGGACATCGCCTATTTTCTGCTGTGCGGCTTTATCAGCTTTGCTTTTCTGCTGGCTGTTAACAACGGGATTATTCGCGCCTATCTTCTGATCGGAGAACTCCTGGGGGCTGTTTTGTATTACTTCACGCTTGGAAAATGTCTCTATCGGATCGCAGATAAAATGATCGCATGGTTCCGGAAATTTCTCGCCCTGCTCTACCGGTTATTCTTATCCCCATTTGTCCGCCTGTTTCGGGCAATTTCGCATCGTATCCGCCGGATTGCGGAGAAACTGGGAAAAAACTTTTCAAAAAACGCAATTAAATCAAAATACCGCTTGAAAGAGCGCCACAGACTATTGTATAATGTGGATAAATATCATACACGCAGCCAAAGACCGCGGCGCCGAAGAGGAGTGATCAAACATGAAAATGGCCAAAAAAAGTAAAGTCGGCTTTCTTTTGAAAATTGCCGTTTTATTGTTTGCCATCTATTTTGTCGTCACTTTTATCCAGTTGCAGCTTGATTTGCAGGAAAAACGGCAGACTTTGGCACAAGTACAGGCTGCGTGTGAACAGCAACAGTTGTCCAATGAGGAAAAACAGTCCCTGCTTGAAAGCGGCGACCTTTCCGAATACTACGAGCGGATTGCCCGGGAACACGGGTATGTCGGTGCTGGAGAACGGGTGTTTATTGACAAATCGGGCAACTAAACCCCGGCAGGAATGCGTTTTAACAATTTAAGGGAGGCAGTTTTTGTATTTATGCAGCTTGAAACGGGAAGTATTTTAGAGGGTAAAGTTACCGGGATTACAAAATTCGGTGCGTTTGTCGAATTACCGGGTGGAAGAACCGGCATGGTACATATCTCCGAAATTGCGGCAACCTATGTCAAGGAGATCCGAGATTTTGTAACAGAAAACCAGATGGTCAAGGTCAAAATCCTGAACATCGGCGAGGATGGAAAAATCAGCCTTTCGATGAAACGTGCAGTTGATAATCCACCTCCCCAGCATCAAAAACGCAGACAAGGGCCGAGAACGGACAGCTTTGAGTGGAACAGCAACCGGCGCGGCGGGCAGTCGGGCGAAAAAATGTCGTTTGAAGATATGCTCAATAAATTCAAGCAGACCAGCGATGAAAAAATGAGCGATCTCAAGCGCGTCACAGAATCCAAGCGCGGAAGCGGCGGCTACGGCCGGCGCGGCGGGCAGTCCAGAGGATAAAACAAAAAAGCGGATGCAGCTGCATCCGCTTTTTCTATTGCCTTTCTAAAACCCCAGCCGGAACACAACTTCTCCGTGATCCATCCGGTTGTCATCCACAAAGCCAAGGCTGGTATACAGCTTGCGTCCCCACTCATTATCCGGCTCAAAACTGAGGAAAAGGACATGGTGATCCGGCGCCGCCTCCTGCTTGATTTTTTCAATCAGCATTTCCATACCCCGCCGGCCATAGCCGCGGGACTGGTACTTCTCATCAATCATCAGACGATAGATCCAGTATTCCCGCTCTTCATAATCCAGTCCGTACATAGCAAAGCCAATGGGCCGTTCTCCATCATAAACTGCCAGCGGCACGCATTCCGGCTGCACTTTTGCCTGCGCCAGGGATACGGAATTTGGCGCCACAAAATGCTTTTGTCCCTCTGCCACAGATAACCGCAGTACTTCCCAGAGATTTTTGCGGTTCACTTCTCGAAATGATAACATAGCCTTTCCCCCTTGTTCTGTTTCGTTTTCCACTCTATCATGAAACAGGAGCGTTTGTCACGAGGCAACTTCCATGAAAATAAGAATACTTCCCTGTATATCCTGCTTACTGTTTTCTTGGCCGCTGGGTTCCATCCCTGCAAATTTCTTTACAGGGACTGGGAATGACGATTTTCCTGTGATATAATAAAAACGGAATTAATCGCCCAAGCCGGGCGTCAGAAAGGTGTTTTGTACATGGAACTGACCTATGAAATCGATATTAAAGGAATGAAACGTACACTCCCGCTGTGCCGTGTCAGCGATGAGCTGTATATTGGTGCGTTCGTGATTTTCGGTGATGTGGAACTGACCGAACACTGTGCAAAAGAACTGCTGAAAATTGCACCGGAACACGATATCATGATTACAGCAGAATCCAAAGGGATTCCCCTGGTCTATGAAATGGCAAGGCAGGAGCATGCCCCGCATTATCTGATTGCCCGCAAGGCTCCAAAACTCTACATGAAAAACGTCGTGTCTACAGAAGTCCACTCCATTACCACTGCAAAAAAACAGGAACTTTTCATTGACAGCGACGATATGGAACTGATGAAAGGCAAACGCGTCCTGATTATTGACGATGTGATCAGTACTGGGGAATCGCTGCGTGCAGTCGAAAAACTGGTCAAGCACGCCGGCGGGAATATTGTCGGAAAAATGGCCATTCTCTCAGAAGGGGACGCCAATCTGCGGGAAGATATCCTATGCTTACAGCATCTCCCCCTGTTTAACCCGGATGGCAGCGAAAAGTAGGAACCGACTTCCAGAGGACAGCCGCTTTTTCAGACATACTCACTGTCTTTTCAAAACTCCAGAAAGGGCCGGACAAATTTTGTCCGGCCCTTTTTCTGTCCCCAAAACCAATCTGGAGGTTTCTCAAGGCATTCCTTCGCGGGCGATCCTACCGTCAGCACATGGATTCCGGAACTGCATAGAGGTTGGTTTCCCATGCTGGAAGATAGGGGTGATGACGCATAAACAGCCGGTATCCTGGATAGAGCCCCTTTACCAACAGAGGCAGATCAAACAAATCCTCGTTGCGGTGATAGCAGGAGATGATCAGCCCCGGATGACAGCGGGCAATCATGTTTTTGCATCCAAGCAGAGCCTGCCGTTCCGCTCCTTCCACGTCCATCTTGATTACATCAAAGCAATCGGATGGATACTGGTTGTCTATGCTGTCAACCGGGATTTCCACATTGCCTTCCTCCCCAAGCGAGGAATTCCTCCCAGCTTTTCGGAAAAAGTGCAGCATATCTGCGCTGCTCCAAACCCCTTTAGCCCGGAGTTGTACCGGGAATCCGGCCGTATTTGCAAACCGGCTCAGTTTTTTGAAGTTTTTCGAATCCGGCTCCCATGCTTCTGCATGGGCAGGAATACCCGCATACTGTGCAAATTCCCGGAGCGTATCCCCATCATAAGCTCCTAAATCCAAATACCGCATCCCCGCATGGGTATGGAGCAGTTCTGTGTAAACCATTTCTTTGGGAGTTGTGATTCTCTTTAAGTATCCAGCTTTCCCGCTGAGCTTAAAACGCAGGGTATCTTCAAAGACTCTGCGGGATGCCTCATCCGCCATGAGACGATAAGCTTCTTCCAATTCCTGCCCGTGTTCCCGTACATACCGGTCATCAAACAGGCCTCCTCCGATTACCGGGACGTCGGGAAGATAGAGTTCGCGTTCCTGCTCCATCCGGTAAATCCGTTCCATAGTCGGCTGGTCGTGTACAGCAAAAGCCACCAGTACCATGAAATCCCCGAAGCGCTCGATCGCTTGTGTATACCGCAGGACCTCAAACCCTAAAAAGGAATGCCCGCGTACATGGTCGTCGCTTGCAAATACTCCGCTGATCCGGATACCCATGGTATCCAGTACCCGCAGAATTTTTTCTGCTCCATCCCCCATCCCATACAGCAGGATGGGCTTTTTCGTCTGGCGTATCTGCTGCCAGACTGTCTTTTGCTCAAACAGAATCTCCTGTACCATATTTTCCCCCTTTTCACAGCAGAGGCGTTTTGCAGATGTTTGCAAAACGCCTCTCAAAACCGGATTGTTTTTCTTTTAGAACTGATAATCTCCATTTTCATTGTAGAGGAGATAGCTTTCCACTCCATTTTCCCGGGCAGCTGTCTCTTGCGCTTCCACCTGTTCCTGAGTGTAATCGCCCTTTTCCAATACGGCAATGAGTTCCGTTACCGAGGAATTTCCCAGATTTGCCTGAATCTGTTTGAGAAGAACCCGAACAATTTCCGCAGGATCTCTTGTGGAAGGAGAGAGCACCTGATCCCCAATCGTAATTGCATTTTCCAGTTCAGAAGGCATCAGATCCAGCGCCAGATACTGTGCTCCAAGTGAGAGAACCGTCCCGCCATACTGGTCTTCCTGTATCTCGACAGCCGCAATTGCCGGTACTTCCACAATCAGTTTTGCGCCTTTTTCACTCAATTTCTGATCTAGGGACAAAACAAATCCCTGGAGTGCTTCCTGCTTGGTCATGGTATCCTGTTTGGAACCATAATCCGTCATATTCAGCGCCTCTCCGGTAGGGAACTGGACGGAATCCAGCAAGATGTTTGTACATCCCATGGAGACAAGCTCGCCGGCAAGATCCGTAATATATTTTTGCGCCGCATCCGAATATGGATTGAGCCAGCGCTTTCCCCCATTGTTAACCGCGGCATCCACCCAGACATAACTGGTATCTCCTTTATAGCGTACCACTGCATCGGAAGAACCGGACAGCCCGCCCAGGTATTTGGCGGCTGGATCGTCTTGGAATGCATGTAGTTTTGCCGTCACAGTGATTCCAGCTGAGGCAAAGCGCTCCACTACCGCGGTCAGATCAACGGCATTGGCAGATATGACCCCCGCCTTTTGGGCTGCCTCTACCTGAGAATCATAGTAAAGAATCCCTTCCCCATCTTTCAGTTCAATCACAACATTGTTGATACCCAATGCCTGGAATTCAGAAATCAAAGTGTCTACGCCAGCCTGATTTTGTACTGCACTTGCGGGAAGATAGGCACTGTGGGTTGCCGTATCCGTCCCGGTCCCAGCATCCGAAGACGCTTCTGAAGGGTTCTCCTCTGAGGAAGTATTTGAAACCGGAACCATCGGCGTGGAAGAAGGAGCCGGATCCAGTCTTCCAGACAGGTAATCGGAAACCGGGCCAATCACACTAAACCCGACAAAGAAAAGCGCCAGGCAGCCCACTGTAACAAGGATTACCTGCAAGGCGCTCACCCGGTGCTTCCCGCTGCGGTAAATTCGATTATAGCGTTTGATTTTTTTCGTTCTTTTCATGACATTTTCCTCCGCTGTCACACCGGGAGCTGATGCCCGATTAATCCATAAAATGCAAGCGATAGTATTCCGATATAAAGCAGGGTGACCGGAAGTCCCCGAAAGGCACGCGGAACCTGCTGTAAGGACAAAACCCTCTGCCCTTCCCCCACCAAAAGCAGCGCGGCAGAAAACCCAACGGCGGAACCGACGGCAAATCCCAGCGCATGGGAAAAAGTCAAAATTTCCTGCATGGCAATCAGGGAAGCCCCTATGACCGCCGTATTAAAACAGGCCAGACGGAGCACAACTTTCAGATGTTTATATTCCTCCGGTTTTTTCTTCTCATAATAAAGGGTGAGCGGAAGATACAAAAGGGAGACGCACACAAGATAAATCAGCGGGTAAAATGCATATAAAAAACTGACAGCACGCAGCAGCCGGTAAATTCCCCAGGACAGGCAGGTGACAATCACCATCACCACAGACAATACCCAGGTAAAGGAGAAAAGATAGGTAGGCTTTCGGACAATCATCATGGTTTTTCCAATGCCAAGTCCCCGGGTAAAAAGAAGGTTCTCCACAGTCAGCGCCATTATCATATAGACGAAAAAGTCACCAAGCATGGCCATCATTCACACTCCTCCTTTTCCGCCAGTCTTTCTATTTCTTCCAGCTGCTCCTGTGCTTCCTCTTCCATCGCGCTAAGCCGATCGACAAATCTTTTGAAAAGCTCATTTCCCTTCTGAAACAGGGCAGCCAAAAACGCAACAATAAAAAATCCTCCAAAAGGATAGAGCAACGCAGGTATTGAAAAACCGGTGCCAACTTCTATGCCAAACAAGGTTCCCGCCCCCAGCAATTCCCGGATAACAGCCACAAGAAAAATTGCCAGGGCAAACCCGAGTACCTGGAAAATCATATCCATGACCAAAAAAGCACGTTTTCTGCGCCCGACAAACATCTGTGCACGGGTAATGGGGATGGAATTGACCACCACCATGGGCAGATAGATTCCCACCAATCCCATCTCTGTAGGAAAATATCCGCGAATCAAAAACGCCGCAGGAATATAGCTAACCGCTGCGCAAACCATGTACAGTAAAATGTGAAACCAGTGCCCCTGCTTCCTCTTAATAAAAAGGGATATCAACATCGTTGGCACCATGGTAATTGCCATCCCAAGAGAAAGCACCAATGCGTTCTTTACAGTTGTGCTCGCCACGATCACCGGAGCCAGGGCAAGCCCTTTTATTAAGACCGGGTTTTTGGAGAGCAGCCCGTTCATAGGCGCCGTTTTTTTCCGGTTCTTTTTTATGAATGAAAGGTTCATCTGCCAAAGATCCCCCCTATCAGTGTTGTCCTTCCTCTTCCGGTTTAGTCAAGTCTTCCTTTTCCTCATTTGATTCCGGACCTGTCCGGCCCTTTCTGGGTTTTATGGAAAGTGAACTGAAACGGGACTGCATCTGGCGGGTATATGCTTTTGCCATCTCAAAAGAATGTCTGCTCAGCTGCGTATGGTGATAGTACAAGTACGCACAGATGCGATCCAACAGAGAACTGACGCTGTTGAGAATAATCACCGCAAAACAGGCCCCTGCCTCAAACGCGCCATACCTGGAAAACCACATCGTGACAAGACCGGCTAAAACCGCATATAGTATTTTAGCTGGTTTGAGTTTTGGCGCCGTCGCGCAGTCCCCGGCAATAAATACCGCCACAAAAACGATTCCGCCCGAAACCAGCTCATAAAATGCCGATCCAATCCGGCTGGACATCACGCGCGGGAACAGATAGGCATAGGCACCCATCGTTACAAGCATGGTCACCGGAATATGCCAGCTTACACTACCGAGCGCAAGTAGTAATAACAGACAAGTAGCCACGACTAAAATATTAGTGGCTCCCATCGGTCCCGGGAATTTTCCCAAAATCATTTCCATTTTTCCAAAATTGGGGATTCCCTCCAGCTTCAGTACTGCCGCCGTACTCTGTACCAGGGGAGTGGAAAGATCGCTTTCCAGTCCCAGCCTGGTGAATGGGATCGGATAATAAAACATCAATTTCGAATAGGCAATACTTAAAAAAGCAATTCCCACTGCCGCCGGGTTAAATGGATTTTTCCCAAATCCTCCGAACGGCCATTTTGCCACCACAATTGCGACAAAGGCGCCGATGACCGGAATATAATAGGGTATGGAAGCCGGCATCAGCATTGCCATTGTAACGCCTGTTACCAGTCCCGATAAATCCAGGGGCTCAATCCTCCGGTTGACCAGCAGCATACAGAGCATATCTAACAGATAGCAGGAAGCCCCGCTGATTACGGTTACCATCAAAGCGCGCAATCCATAATAATAAACCGCCATCATTACCAGAGGTACCAGCGCGATCAACAGACTCGTCATCATCCAGGGAACGGAATTCTTTCCCCTGACAAACGGGGCGCTTGTGAACCTAGCTCTCATGGGCAGCGTCCTCCTCTACGGCATTTTCCCTTGCAAGATGTTGCTTGGCATTTTTCATGTAGGAAATCAAATCAATTCTGGAGGGGCAAATATAGGAACAGGCTCCGCATTCCACACAGCTCTGAACCCGGTATTCACGGCATTGTTCGTACTCCCCGGCCCTGCTCAGCCGGTACAGGTAATAGGGCATCAGACGGGAAGGGCATGCGTCCACACATTTTGCACATCCCATGCATTCAAAATGCGTTTTTTGCCCGGTACGCAGGGCAAAAATCCCTCTGGTAGCCGGGCCGACCGGAATCTCGCTGTTGACGACAGAACACCCGTTCATCGTCCCGCCAACCACAATGGTATCCGGCTTGTGCTTGATTTTGCACAGTTCTAGTACCGCCCCAATCGGCGTGCCAATGGGGACTTCCATGTTCCTGGGCGTTTTCAGGCAGTTTCCGGAAACGGTGATAATTACAGTGTGGTGTGGAATTTCCAAACAGACTGCCCGGTATAGATGATACAGCGCGGCTGCGCCTAAAAAGAGGGTCGGCTGCTGGCCATCCGCCTGCGCCTGCATGGTATACCGCACTGGGTATTTCCCCTTGATCTGCTCTACAGCGATCCCCTCAATTTCCGATGGAAACTGGTAGGAGAGCTCCATGTCCCTTACAAATACGCAAATGCTTGTCTCCCTTGCCTCCAAGGCGGCGCAGGCAATTTGGAGTCCCTTTGCCACTTCTCGCCCAAAATAGCGGACAACAGCCATCCCTGCGCTCTGATAGGGCTCGTCCTCAATTGCATCGGCGACAACTCGGGTAACCCCTTTTTCTCTTGCCTCTTCCAGTTTGTCTGCAACCGGGCGTCCGTCCAGTTCGCAGATTACGCCAAACCGGCGGGCAAGCTCGATTACTTTTTCATAGCAGACGTCGTCTGCCCCGCGTTTTTCATTTTCATCAAACTCTGTGATGATGGAGTCAATTTTGGTAATACGGGCACATTCCGTATTCCCCAAAAAGGGCAGATCCAACTGGATTTTTTCTTTAAAAAAGCCGTTGATGGCCGGGTAGAAAAAATCCCCGTTGTCTTTGTTTTCCAAAAAAGGCTGTTCTTTGAATACGTTAAAACCCTGCTCAAACAATAGCTTTGCGGATCCCGACAATGGGATATAAACGTATTCCGGGTCGTTCATCCGCAAAATTCCAGAGGAAAATGCAGGTTCTTTATACTGAATCGGCATGATGCCGCGCTGATTGCCTATAATCATGGTAAGTGCTCACCTCTTGCACACAGGCCGTCCAAATACGGCCAAAACTCATATCAAAACGAACTGCGCCGTACCGTTTGCCACGGCCGCGCCATAAGGAGTGGATTTCCCTTGAAAATTGAATGTAACGGCCAAAACAGTATGAAAGCTGTCCTCACCCGGGCCGATATGGAACGGTACTGTGTCACCTATGAAGAGCTCAGCTCTCAAAACCGCGCCACCAGAAACCTAATTCTTTCCATTTTAACCCGTGCCAAATTACAGACCGGGTTTGACGCCTCCAGCGGGAAACTGCTGGTCGAGGTGTATCCCTGCGAAGACGGCGGATGCGTATTCGCCTTTTCTGTACTAGATTCCTCGGAAAAAGGGGCGCCGGAGGAAGAACTCCCTCTGGTTTTTGCTTTTGAAGGCATTGATCCCCTTTTTTCCTGCTGCTGCAGAGTGCAGAGGGAGCTCCTTTCCAGCATCCAGGCAAGCTGCCTGTACCGGACACAGAACAGCTATGTGCTTCTGGTTTATCCTAAAAACGGGTGTTCCGACCCTGTTTCCAGCCTGCTGCTGGAATACGCAAAACCTTTAAAATCCGGAAAATATACGGCCGCCTATTATGCGGAACATGCAAAACCCCTGATTGAACAGCGTGCCGTTTCCCTGCTGGCCTCCTGTGTCGGCTGATCTTATCCTCTATAATGGCGCAGAGCCGTATCTGTAAGCGCCTGAACCGCCGCATGGTAATCCGCCTTGGAAAACAGAGCGGAGCCGGCTACCAGGACATTAGCGCCTGCCGAACAGACTGCCGGAGCGGTTTGTTCGGAAATGCCGCCGTCCACCTCAATATCCAGATCCAGACCCCGTTCCCTTGCCGCTTCATAGAGCTCCGCGACCTTGGAAACCGGACCCTGCATAAATTTTTGCCCGCCGAATCCAGGCTCCACCGTCATGACAAGCGCCATTTCAATGTCGTCCAGGTAGGGCAGGATCTCAGATACCGGGGTAGCAGGCTTAATGGAAAGCCCGGCCGCCTTTCCAAAAGAATGGATGCGATCAATGGTATCGCAGATATTGCTGTCGCATTCTGTATGGAAAGTGATCAGATCTGCTCCGGCCTTTACATAGTCTTCAATATAGGATAACGGATCGGAAATCATCAAATGTACGTCAAAACGGGCGTTTGTGTGCCCCCGCAGAGCGGAGATCACACAAGGCCCCATTGAAATGTTCGGGACAAAGTGTCCATCCATCACATCCAGGTGCAGATATGCCGCGCCGGCAGCATCCATGGTGTGAACCTCTTCGGCAAGGCGGGAAAAATCCGCCGCCAGAAGAGAAGGGGAAATTTTTATTTGCATCTGGGCAATCCTCCAATTCTGTCCATGTCCGGACGGTCCGAAATATAAAAAATCAATGTTCTGCTGCAATTTTGTCAAATTGTATGGAAAAACGGCAGACGGTTTCCGCTTATCTGTTTTTCTTCCTTTGGGGCAAACCGCCAGTCTTCGCCAATGTTTTGTTCTGCGAAACTGATAAATAATCGATCTTATTTTAAACCAACTGCACAAAAAGGTCAATAAAACCCAAAGGTTTAAGAGAAACTCTTTTCAAAATGTTTTCATTGTGATACAATTTACTAAGAAATATTCAAAATTATGGCTAAAGGTAGGGAAATTATTATGGACAAACGCCAATTTGACCGTCTTGATTCCACTCTTCCCCGTCTCGCTTTCGGCTGCATGCGCCTCCCGAAAACACCCGATGGGAAAATAGATTATGCCGCCGCAGGTGAAATGGTGGATTATGCTATGGCCCATGGCTTGAACTATTTCGATACCGCCTATGTCTACCACGATCAGGATTCGGAAAACTTTGTCGGACAGGCTTTGAAAAAATATGACCGTAAATCGTTCTATGTCGCAACGAAACTTCCCTTGTGGCTGTGTGAAACCAAAGAGGATATGGAGCGCATCTTTAACGAGCATCTGCAGCGCCTGCAAATGGATTATATCGACTTTTACCTGCTCCACTCCACCAACCGCGGGGTCTATCCAAAATGGGCGGAGTTTGGCGCCTATGAATTTATTGAACAGAAGAAAAAAGAGGGAAAAATCCGTAACATCGGTTTCTCCTTCCACGCGGACAAGGATCTGCTGGAGGAAATCCTCTCTTCCCACCACTGGGATTTCTGCCAGCTGCAAATCAACTATCTCGACTGGCATAACGGCGACGCCAAGGAACTCTATGATCTCACCGTCAAGCATGATGTTCCCGTCATGGTCATGGAACCTGTACGCGGCGGCTATCTCTCCTCTTTTGCTCCCGCAGTCGAAGCCCCTATGAAAGCCTGCCATCCGGAGCTGTCGGTTTCCGCATGGGCTCTGCGCTGGGTCGCTTCCCTTCCAAATGTTGCTATTGTCCTGAGCGGCATGTCCAACATGAAGCAAATGCAGGATAATGTCAACACTTTTACGGATTTTGAACCGATGAATGACGAGGAATATCAGGTCATTGATAAAGTGCTCGCGGAGCTGGACAAAATCAAACCGATCCCCTGCACCGGATGCCGGTACTGCATGGATTGCCCGAACGGGGTCGACATCCCGGCGGCCTTTGCTGCATACAATGACTACAAGAAAACAGAGAATAAAGAACTGATTCTCAACCGCTATTTTAACCCGAACAACGCTTCCAAACTTGCCTCTCAGTGCATTGCGTGCGGAGCCTGTGCACCGCAGTGCCCGCAGCACATCAACATCCCAGAAGAACTTGCCAGAGTTACTAGGGAATTGGAAGCACTCAAGGGTTGATTTTGACAAATCCCTATTCCCAATATATTTTCTCAGACTGAAGAATCGAGGGCGCCCCTGCTTTGATATGTACCCCCTTTACTGGACACC
>CALDJI010000107.1 GCA_937901805.1 uncultured Clostridia bacterium
GCCATGTTATCGTAAACAGTCATATGCGGATACAGAGCATAGTTCTGGAAAACCATTGCAATATCTCTGTCTTTCGGCGCAACGTCATTGACCATTCTGTCGCCGATCCAGATTTCACCTTCGGTGATTTCTTCCAATCCTGCGATCATACGAAGGGTTGTGGATTTACCACAGCCGGAAGGACCGACAAGAACGATGAACTCTTTGTCCTGAATTTCAAGAGTGAAATCAGAGACTGCGACGACTCCGCCGTTGTACTTTTTATACACATTGCGAAGGGATAAACCTGCCATAATAATGGACCTCCTGATATCTTATTTAGAAGAATTTATCTTCTGAAGTACTATTAATACTATAACAAATCGCTTATTTTAATACAATACACGATTTGCCAAACTTTATTTTTGGGGTTTAGATAAATTTACTAATGAACTTTTTTTAAATGAAATAGAACCTCATTTTAAAGGCTTAATGTGTCAAATTTTCTTTTAACTCTTTGTATAATATTTCTCTGCACTGTCCCGGAGCTAAACTTTCATCCAATATAAGCCCGCCTATTTTCACGCGATGCAGTTTTTCCACATGACAGCCGCAGGCGGCAAACATCCGCTTAATCTGATGATACATCCCCTCCCGGAGAACTACTTCTGTTACAGTCCATTCATCCTGCCTGTTGAGCACCCTGAGTTCTGCACTTTTGCACCGGGAGCCGTCTGCCAGAATAATCCCCGATTGAAAAGACTGTATTACCCTGTCGTCCACCTTTCCGCTGACGGTAGCGAGATAGGTTTTCGGCACGTGGTTTTTTGGAGACAGGATTTGATGTGCAAACTCCCCATCGTCCGTCAGCAAGACAAACCCCGTGGTGTCTTTATCCAGTCTTCCAGCCGGAAAAAGACCCTGTCTGCGCAGATTTTCCGGAACCAAATCCACCACGGTGGGGGTGTTTTGATCCCTGCTTGCACTGACAACCCCCTGGGGTTTATTCATCATTAAATACAAGTATTTACGAAACAATACCGGTTTTCCCGATACAGTAATTTCGGAGAGATCCGGATCCACCTTTTGATCCGATTTGATAACAGGGACTCCATCCACAAGAACCTGGCCCGCTTTACACAATTCCTTTGCCTGCTTTCTGGTGCATATTTCCTGTGAAGAGAGAATTTTATCGATTCTTTGGAGCAAACCGACTGCCTCCATTCCGATTCGTCATATAAAAGTAATGGTATCATGAAGCCAAGTCCATGATACCACATTTTTATAAGGATGCAACCTGTTTTAAGCCTTTTGTGTTGCGGTTAAACGCTGAGAATCCGGAGCAAATCCCTGCATAAACCCATCTAGTCGGGCGGTACTGACGTCACCGCCAATAATTTTGTCCTCATATACCAGCAAATTTGCGACTACCTGAGGTTCATTTGGGTAATTGGTAATCTGATAGGTCCATTTTTTCACACGCTTTCCTTTATATTTTGATAAATCCATCCCCTGACGCTGCTGAATTTCATTATACTCTTCGTAAACCCCGTCAAAATTTTCCGGAATGGTCAGCTCCATAACTTCTGCCGGCTGAGATTCCACCTCCCATCCAAAAGAATTCAAAAAACGGATTCTCTCCTCATCTGTTTTTGCAGTACAGAATGCCTGTGGTTCTGCCGCTTCCGCAGAGCCCCCTTTCGACAAAAACAAAATCATTCCGCCTAATAAAGCCACAAGTAAAAACGATATTACTGCTGTAATCACTGTCCTTCTTTTTAAACGGAAGGATAACGTGAACATATCTTTTCCCCCTCTGTCAAAATTCTGCTCTCAGATACTTTATATATATGGAGGAAGTTGGGACAGTAGACTGAAAATTGCAGGAAAAGATCTTTTTTACACAAAGCTCCAAAATAGACAGGCCTTTCGGCGAAAACAGACGAAAGTTTTTTAATGATCCTTATCTTGAACTTTAAAGAAGAGAACATACGGCAGAGGTTTCCTGCGCCCGCATATTGTAGAGGACAAATTATGACAAACTGCACTCCCCCTCTTCTCAACTGCTTTCTCACTGTGCTATAATACCATTGTTCGGAGGATATTTGGAACAACCCATCATTTTCAGCAAAGGTTTCTCCAAACATATTAAGATTTTGAAAAGGAAACAGGGAGGGGTTTTGTGGGATTTGGAAAAATTGTCCGTGATAAAAATATGATCAAGCTGATTCTCCATCTGTCCTGGCCTGCAATTTTAGAGCAGGTTCTGCAAACAATTGTACAGATGGCAGATTCCGCAATGGTAGGCAGAATCAGCGCCCAAGCTTCTGCCGCAGTCGGAGTCACAACGACAGCGATGTGGTTATTAAATGGTATTTTTTTTGCCGCCGCAGTTGGGGTATTGGCCTATATTGCACGCAGCGTCGGCGCTAAAGAAATGGAACAGGCCCGCATTGGTTCCATGCAGGCAATCCTTTTAACAGTCATCCTTGGAATTGCCGTGTGTGTTCTTGCGCTTTCCATCAGCGGCATCCTCCCTGTTTGGATGGACGCCGATCCTGAAATCCGTGACGATGCTTCTCTATATTTCTTTATTATCTGTATACCTATGCTTTTCCGGGCGTCGATTATCATCTTTGGTTCCGTAATCCGTGCGGCCGGAGATACACGTACGCCGATGCTGATTAACGCGCTGATGAACATTCTGAATGTCGTTCTGAATTTCCTGTTAATCTACCCCACCAATACCTATTCTGTATTTGGGCTTTCTCTGACCATCCCCGGGGCCGGGCTTGGAATCTCCGGTGCTGCAATTGCAACCGCTGTTTCTTATATAGCGGGCGGTACTCTGATGTTCCTTGTTTTTTATTATGGAAAACAAGGCGTCTCCCCTCGCGGGATGAAATTCCGCCTGGATTGGGAGGTAATGCGCCAATGCATTACCGTCAGTATCCCCAACGCCTTAGAACGTATGACAACCTGTCTTGGACAAATGGTTTTCACCTCGATGGTCGCAGGGCTTGGCACCATTCCGCTTGCCGCCCATTCCATCGCAATCACCGCAGAACAGGCATTTTACATACCGGGGTATGGATTCCAGACGGCTGCCAATATGCTTGCCGGACAGACATTGGGCGAACGCGATGAAAAGAAGCTGGACAGTATCTCGCTGACAATCACACTATTTGCCGTTGGAATTATGTCACTGACGGCATGTATTCTCTTTCTATTTCCAGAAGTGATGATGAAACTATTTACCACTGATGAGCAGGTCATCGCTTTGGGCGCTTCCGTTTTACGCATAGTATCCGTATCAGAGCCATTTTTTGCCGTTTCCATTATCACAGAGGGGGTATTCAACGGAGTAGGGGATACCAAAGCCCCGTTTGTAATCTCCCTATGCAGTATGTGGGGCGTCCGGGTAGTATCCACTTTTATCTGTGTCAAAATCTTTGGTTTAGGTCTGACAGCTGTCTGGATGTGTATGGTTGCGGACGTTATTGTACGCTGCATCCTGATGGCACACCGGTTTTTCAGCGGCAGATGGAAACGCGGCCGATTCGGACATACCGCCTAATAGGATTCATATTGCGAAAAAGGAGCTATAGAATGAGACAGACAAAAACCAGAACCTTAGTGGAATGTGGATTAATGGTTGCTCTGGCCATGGTACTAAGTTTTATTCCTATCTTTGAAATGCCGATGGGAGGCTCAATCACTCTGTGCAGTATGGCTCCCATTGTATTAGTTTCTTTCTGGCATGGCTGGAAATGGGGGCTGCTTGCCGGAGGAGTCAATGGGGTAATTCAGCTTTTACTTGGTATGAAAAACGTCATGATCTGCAAAACTGTCTGGACAGTAATCGGCTGTATTTTTTTTGATTATCTGATTGCTTTTACCTCTATGGGGTTGAGCTGTGTCCTGGCCGGCCGTTTTAAACACCGTTTAGCAGGCGTGGGAATCGGAACCGCAGCCGCGGGACTGATTCGTTACCTGTGCAGTTTTTTGTCCGGTATCCTCATCTGGGGGCAATACGCTCCAGAGGATATGCCGGTCTGGCTTTATTCTCTCCTCTATAATGGAAGCTACATGATTCCGGAAATTATATTGACCATTCTCGTGGTCGTCCTTATCATGAATAAATTTCCGCGTGGGAGTATTCAAAAGACAGCATAAAAAAATCCTCTGGAAAATTCCAGAGGATTTTTTATGCACTGGCTCTCATTAAAACATACGTGAAAAATGCTCAATTGCCTTTGTAAATTCTGCAATGGCTTTATCCGTATCCCCTTGCTCAATCCCATCGCGGACGCAATGATTGAGACGCCCCTCTAAAACGGCCTGCCCCACTTTATGAAAGGCGCTTTTTGCTGCATTAATCTGAATCAGAATATCTCCACAGAAGACATCCTGATCAACCATCTTATCAATCGCAGCAAGCTATCCCATAATCTTTTTTATCCGCCGATGAAGATTTTCCGCATCCATACACTGTTTCATTGTCTGCCCCCTATTCCGGACAAAAATTCCCCCTTTTATGAAAAGAGAAAAACAGGCCGCTGAAACCGCGGCCTGTCCACATTTTATCCGTTTACCGTTTGCTCTTAAACAGGGTCAAAATGTCCCCAAAATCATCTTTTTCCCCTTCGGAGGAGAGATCCGCTGCTTTTCTGGAGTCATTTGCGTCCTTGTTCAGCAGATTAAAAGCCGGATGATTACCATCCACCTTATCATCTGTATCAAAACCAGTTGCAATGACAGTAACCTGCATCTCATCCTGGAAACTATCATCAAAGGCGGCACCCCAGATAATCGTTGCATCCGGATGCGCTGCTTTGGTAATCATGGAAGAGGCAATATCCACCTCATCCAAACCAATGTCCGGGGAAGAGGTAATATTGATAATCACGCCGTGTGCTCCGTTAATAGAAGTCTCGAGCAAGGGGCTGGAAATCGCCGCGGCAGCAGCAGCTTCCGCTTTATCTTTTCCCTGTGCGCGCCCAACGCCCATGTGGGCAAAACCGGCGTCCTTCATGACTGTGGTTACATCGGCAAAGTCCAAGTTGACCAAACCAGGCACATTAATCAAATCAGAAATACTCTGCACGCCCTGCTTCAGGACATTGTCCGCCGCATCAAACGCATTTGCCAGGGTAATTCTCTGTTCGCTGATCAGTTTCAATCTCTCGTTTGGAATCACGACAAGAGAATCAACATGTTCTTTCAGGGCGGCAACACCCTGCTCCGCCTGCTGCATTCTCTTCCTTCCTTCAAACATAAAAGGCTTTGTGACAATTCCCACAGTCAGGATACCCATTTCACGGGCAATTTCAGCAATGACAGGAGCCGCGCCTGTTCCCGTGCCTCCGCCCATACCGGCCGTAATAAAGACCATCTGTGAGCCCTTGAGTGCCGCTGCAATCTCCTCACGGCTTTCCTCTGCCGCTCTCTGGCCTTTTTCAGGGGAACCGCCTGCTCCTCTGCCCTTGGTCAGTTTTTCACCGATCTGGATTTTCTGAGTAGCCTGGGAACGATGCAAAACCTGCTGATCCGTATTTACAGCGATAAAATCGACGCTGCGCATTCCAGAAGCAATCATGCGATCCACTGCATTTCCGCCGCCGCCGCCGACGCCAATTACATTTATTGCAACCACTTTCTCAAAATCGTTGTCAAGATCAAAATTCATAGGCATTGTACTTGTCCCCCTAAAGAAAATTATATGCTCAAAAGTTCGTATTCTCAAAGACAGCACCAAAAGATACGTATACTTACAATTTATCAGAATTCCTATCAAAATTCAATAACATTTTGCGAAGTCTCGATAAATTTTTAAACATCCGTGTGACAAAAACAAAAATAACCCCTAAATAAATGGACAAATTCAGGAGATTTCCCAGATATGTTAAAAAAGCGGCTACAATCATATTGAAAATAAGACCGCCTAAAAACACACTGAGTTTAAAATCGCGCGCCACATAAGCTTTCAATGCACCCAAAATCGAATCAAATGCGGCAAGCAAAATAATTGCCACTAGAATCGTATAATCTTTCGGTATCTTCATAGGGGTATACATCCCAAGAAGAATCCCAGCGGCAATTCCAAGCAAAGGAAGCAATTTTCCAATTGAAAATTTCATTATTCTTCCTCCTTTGGAGATGCGTATTGGAAATTCAATCCACTCGTATAGGCGCCAATCTCAATTTCCGTTTTTGGCTCCAATTTTGTAACAATCCCATTAACCGCCAGCTGATCAATTACCCCATTCCTCATTTGCAGGCCCGCAGCAAGTTTTTCCGGATCTCCAATAGCTTTAATCACAAAAGGCGCGCTAATCCGGTTGTTATTGACGCTCACAACGTTTCCCGCACAACGCACCTCGCTGGTCGCAAGAATGCGCTCGTCGTTAATTGAGATCGCCTCGGCTCCTGCGTCCCTGAGTTCATTCAAAACCAGAAGCAAATCCGAATCATGGACAACATAGGTATTCGGATCATCATTTTCCGGTATGGCGGAATACTGCATATCATCCAGTGTAACCACCACGCCAGGGCCGGTAACATCCGTCATTCCTGCCAGAAGCTCCGCCTGCCGGAGCCTGTCCTGATAAAAGGTGACAGCGTCTCCTCCTGCGCTTTGGGGCTCTGATTCAAATGTTTCTAACTGGCTGCGGTATTCTTTAACTTCCGCCTCCAAATTGGCGGAGCGCTCCTTTTCCGTATTATAGAGTTTTTGAAGTTCTTCCAGCCTTGTATTATCTGCCGTAGAAACTGTCTGGCTATTAGCAGAAACCACACTGCGTATCTGCAATGTGACCATAAAGCTTAAAATGAGACAGACAAATGCAATCGCTAAATAACGCGCGTTTCTTTTCAATCATAACACCTGTCCTTTTCCGGTTTCTTTTCATCCGTTTGATGATCCTGTCTGGGAAGTATCCGGTCGATTGCTTGGTGCCGAAGAAACCGGGTCTTCTGTTTGCTGAGAAGATGCGTTTGAAGAAGAGGCTGCAGAATCCACCGGTTTTACAACGGCTTGTCCAGCAGTCGAAGCATCAATCACCACTGTTTCATTTTCTTTTAAGCCATTGTCGAGAACATATTTTACAAATTGTAATTTATAGGGAATCTGAGATACAGAACCAATTATAATCGAAACCTTTTCATTATATTTTATCCTGATATTAAATTTATCGGAAATATCTATGTTTTGCGTCCCTTCAATCCCCCACTGTGCCAACGCATCCACAATCTGGGACAGCGTATCCAAATCCGGAAAAGCGGCGGAATCCAGATACTGTCCGGCAGAAACATTCTGGAGCGGAAGTCCTGCGATTTCCAATACATTCTCCGGTTTTGCGGCACCGGTTTCCAACACCTTTCCTGAAGCACTGACCAGGGTATAGCGATTATCCTCCCCACGATAAGCGCGAGCCGGTTGTGCAGGCTGTACAGAAATCTCGACCACCGAGGGCAATTTCCGCCTCACTTTTACATTTTCCAGGTAGGGGAACGCCGATTCGATTGTATTTTCTATTGCACCAGATTTAAAAGAAAACATATTGTTTCCATTTACAATTCCGGATGCGCTGATGAGCTGATCAGAGGAATACCTTCCGGTATCCCCTGTTACATGAACCGCCGCAATTTTAAAAAAGACGGCAGAGGTAATCACTGCAGCAGATGCAAGCACAAACAGCAAAAGCAATACAAGAACCAGGCGTTGTCTGCGTTTTCTCTGTTTACGATGCCGCTTGGCATTTTCCGCCTGAATATATTCCCTTTTACTCAATTCCCGCCTGCGTCCAGGAGGATGCTGTGATTTTTTTTGCTGCGGAGGCCTTGCCTGCCGTCCTCGTTTCTTCTTCATAGATCATACCTCATGAAACTATTTTTCACGTCTTATTTTTGCGCCGAGACAGCGCAGGCTTTCCTCAATTTGTTCATATCCACGATCTGCCTTCCACACTGATTTTTGCGCCCATCCGGCGCAGCTGTTCCACATGCTTAAACCGGTTTTCAAAAATATTTTCTACAAATACAGTCGAACCCTCCGCACAACTGAGCGCCGCCATCAACGGGGCCTGCATATCGGTGGGAAAACCGGGATAGGGCATTGTCCGTACTGCGCGTACAGCGCATAATCTGTCATCATTTCTCAAATAGATACTGTTTTCTCCCGTCAGGACTGTGCAGCCGCTCTCCTTCAAAATGGGAATCAACGCATGTACATGGCCCGGGTTGACATGCTTTAAAAAAACATCTCCTCTGGTAGCTGCTGCCGCGACCAGAAAAGTAGCCGTCTCTATCCGATCCGGAATCACGGTATATTCACAGCCGTGAAGTTTTGCAACTCCTTCAATATAGATGGTGCTCTCTCCGGCGCGGCAGATCTTTGCACCGCATTTATTTAAATAGCCCGCCAAATCCACAATTTCCGGCTCCTGTGCAGCGTTGGAAATCGTAGTCGTTCCCTTGGCAAGGCATGCAGCGATCATCAGGTTTTCGGTTGCGCCAACGCTCGGGAATGACAGAGACAGGAATGTCCCCTTCAGGGATTGGTTTGCATTGCAGACCAAATCCCCGTGCTTTTCCTCAATGGAGACGCCAAGCTGGCGCAGTCCGTCCAAGTGCAAATCGATGGGCCGGGGGCCAAGCTCACAACCGCCAGGATAAGAGATTGTGGTCTTACGGCAGCGGGAAACAATCGCACCTAGAAAAATAATGGAGGAACGCATCCGGCGCATCATTTCGTGCGGAACGTCGCAGCAATTCACCTGCGTGCTGTCCACTACAATCGTATCTTCTTCCTGTTTCACCTTACAGCCCAGGTATTCCAGAATTTCTATGGCAACGTCCACATCGGAAAGCTTTGGGCAATTATGTATGACGCTGATATCCCCGCACACAAGACTTGCCGCGAGGATAGGAAGCGCGCTGTTTTTCGCCCCATGAACAGAGAGTTCCCCTTTTAGCCTGTTTTTTCCTTCGACAATCAATCTCTCCATATCCACACACCCTTCTCTGTAAGCAGAAAACAGGGAAAGGCTGACATTTTCCCTGCACTTTATCCTATGCAGGGGCCGCACAGCGTGTGAGACATGTTTTGATTCGCCGTACATTTTTATACAAATAGGAATTATTATCAAAAGTCAATGCATTGTTTCTATTTATTTCTGATCTTTTTGGCGGTTCTTCTCCATCAAATGCATCATTTCACGGTAAATGCGTTCATTGGAATCAATCACCGCAATGGAGCGGGCATTTTTTCCAAGGGTTTTAAGCTGCCCGGGATCACTCACCAGTTTTTTAACGGCCTCCACCAAAATGTGACCTGTCAAATCTTTTTCCTCGATTACCACCGCGGCACTGGCGTTTTGCAGTACCATCGCATTGTGGTACTGATGGTTTTCTGAGACATTGGGAGATGGGATTAGAATAGAGGCCTTCCCAGCTGCTTCAATTTCGCTGAGCGTAATTGCGCCTGCGCGCCCAATGACCAGATCACATGCCGCCAATACGCGTGGCATATCATGGATGTATTCTGTAATATGGATTTTTTTGTTTTCCTTCAAATCGACGTTGCGCTCCTCCAGCAATTCCGGAAGATAATCCACACCGTAGCTGCCCGTTGCATGGTAATGCCAAAGCCTTGCCTCCTTATAATGCCAGGCAATCACGTCTGCAATGGCTTCGTTAATACGTTTTGCACCGAGACTTCCGCCAAAGGAGAGAATGACAGGTTCCTCATCGGTAATGCCGAGCTCCCTGCGCGCTTTCCCGCGATCATAGAAAATGATTTCTTCACGAACCGGATTGCCGACTACAGCATAATCCATATCCGGATCCAGATAATCCTTTGCTTTTTCTACAACGAGCCATCCTTTATCCACCCGCTTTGACAGAATTTTATTGGTGACGCCCGGAAACGCATTCTGTTCATGTATTACCGTGGGAACCCCCAGCTGGCACGCGGCACGCACAACCGGTCCGCTGACATATCCGCCGGTTCCGACCACAAGATCCGGGTGAAATTCCCGGATAATCTGTTTTGCCCGGTGACCCGCAGTGATCAGATGACCTACTGCCTTGAGGTTGTGTTTGAAATTTTTCCAATTGAGCTTTCTCTCAAAACCACGCACAGAAATCATTGCCATATCAAAGCCGGCTTTGGGAACCAGTTCCGCTTCCATACCAAACGGCGTGCCGGCATAGAGAATTTTTGCCTCCGGATGCCTTGCACGGACATAGCCGGCAACCGCCAAAGCGGGATTGATATGTCCCCCGGTACCGCCGCCGACAAACAGTATTCTCATGATTGTTTCCCCCCTTGTTTTTCTGCAGCGGCATCACGTTTTTTCCATCATGGAATACCGTGATACACTGAGCACAACGCCCATCTCCATTAACAGCATCATCAAGGAGGAACCGCCCGCGCTAAAAAATGGAAGGCTAATTCCCGTATTGGGGATGGTATTTGTGACAACGGCAATATTCAGCAAAGCTTGTACGCCCACCTGAACGGTGATACCGACCGCCAGCATTGCCCCAAATTTATCCGGAGAGCGCATCGCAATGATAAAGCCCCTCCAAACAAGCAGGACAAACAGAATAATGATAAAAGTAGCCCCGATAAACCCGAGTTCTTCACAGGCAATGGAAAAAACGAAGTCATTTTGCGGCTCCGGAATATAGAGGAATTTCTGTTTGGAATTTCCAAGCCCTGTCCCGACCAGGCCGCCAGAACCGATAGCCAGGAGGGACTGATAGGTCTGAAAGGTCTTTCCCGTAATATCGGCAAAGGGATCCAGCCAATATTGAAGCCGCAGTTTCGCATGATCCAGTAAATTCGTGAACAGAAACAGACAGACTACCCCTGCCGCGCCAATTCCGCCCGGAATAAACAAATACCGCAGACGGGTACCCCCAATAATCATCATGATAAACGCAATCGCCACAATGATAATCGTACCGGAAAGGTGTTTTTCCAAAATAACCATACCAGCAATAATTGCCAGAATAATCATAAAGGGGAGCACACCATAGCGGAAGGTCTTCATTTTATTATAATAGATTGCAATAAAGTGTGCAAACATCAGGACGGTGGTAAATTTTGCAAGCTCAGACGGCTGAAAAGTACCAAGTCCCGGAATAACAATCCAACGCCGTGCTCCATTGAGTTCCGGCATGAACAAAACCACTGTCAAAAGAATTAATGTCACCAAAAAAATGGGAATCATCAATTTATGGAGGATATGATAATCGATATGCGCAATAACCAGCATGGCAACCACACCTGCCACTGCGAAGATCAACTGTTTGGAGATAAATTCAAAACTGTCTCCATAAACATAATAGGCATTGACATAACTTGCAGAAAACATGGTGACCAAGCCTACCACAAGCAGTAAAAGGACAAGGACCAGAAAGGAAATATCAATTCCGCTTTTTTTCTTTTTTTCTTTTTTGGCCCGCGGTCTTTTCAGAAATTTTACCAAAACCAGTACCCTGCCTTTCTATCTTCGATCTGCCGGCATACCAGCCGTGCAAAAACTACAGCATGACCACCGCAGCAATTGAAAGCAGCACCCCAATCAGGGCTACTGCGGAAAACAAGATGACAATTTTATTCTCGCCATATCCAGACATCTCAAAATGATGGTGAATCGGGCTCATTTTAAACACCCGTTTTCCGGTCAGTTTAAAACTCGTTACCTGGATCACTACGGAAAGTGCCTCAATAATATAAAGGATTCCCGCAAAAACCAAAATTAACGGGAAGTTTACACCAAATCCAAGCGCAACTACCATTCCCCCCAAAAACATGGAGCCGGTATCCCCCATAAAAATTTTAGCAGGGTGAATATTCCAGAACAAGAAGCCAAGGCATCCTCCTGCCAAAGCAGCAGATAAAATACTCATCGGCGCTACGCTGAGCATACCGGAAATGACAAGAAAACCCAATGCAACAACAAAAGTAACCGAAGAATCCAAACCGTCGATCCCATCTGTCAGGTTGACGGCATTGACCAAAAACACAATCCCTATCATTGCCAGCGGGTAGTAGAAAAAGCCCAGATTTATCTGGCCAAGAAATGGTAAAGCCACTATCGTGCTGCTATCGCCCGCACAATAAAGCAAAATCATATACACGGCGGCAACAACGAACTGTAGAATCAGCTTTTGTTTTTCATTCAGTCCCAGATTTCTTTTTTTTACGGCTTTAATGTAATCATCCAGAAACCCAATAAAGGAAAAACCAAGCGCCATAATAATGCCCGCAAAGAGTTTGAGATTGTATGCCTGGTTCTGGACAATCTCCGGGACAGCCAGAACCGCCACAATATAGGCTACCAAAACCGCCAGAAGAATCCCGATAATGAACATAAAGCCCCCCATAATCGGTGTCCCCTGTTTGGATTTATGCCAGCGCGGGCCAATATCAAGAATTGTCTGCCCAAAATGAATCTTTTTTAAAAACGGAATCAACTTAAACCCGGTCAAGGCCGTTACAACTGCTGCGACTGCCGCCGCAAGAAAAACTGGCAGGTTACTCATCTGTTTTCGCACTCCCCATATGTCTTACTGATGATGTCCTCAAGCTTCATAGAATGACTTGCTTTAAAGAGAACAGCGTCCCCCTCATGCACATTCTTCTTCAGGTATGCGCAGACCGCCTCTTGTCGAGCGAAATGCGCTGATTTTATGGATTCTCCTGCTCCCTGTGCATAGAGTATGCTGCGCGGTCCATAGCAAACCAGTTCGTCCAGATGCAGCTGAGCGCAGAGCTTCCCGACCTTGAGATGCCCCGGTTCCTCCATCTGCCCCAGTTCCAGCATATCCCCCAATACGGCGACATGTTTTCCTTTACAGGGCAGAGAGGCGAACGTGGTGAGAGAAGCATACATGGAATCCGGACTGGCGTTATAACAGTCCGCCATAACCGTAACACCGCCGGAGCAGAAAATCCTCTGGCGGTTCCCGGACGGCACATAGGAAAGGAGCCCTTCCAGACATTCTTCCCGGTTTAAATCCATCATGCGGCCTATTGCAAAGGCACACACCGCATTTTGCACATTATGGCGCCCAATACAAGGAATTTTCGCCGGAATTTCTTCTTTTCCATGACAGATGGTAAATGTGGTTTCATAAATATTTTCCCTGATATCTTTTGCATAATAATCCGCATTATGATTTTCCGCAGCATAAAAACAGATATTTTTATAAATATCCGCTCCAACTGTCCGCAGCAAATCATTGTCCATGTTAAGCAGCAGAGGACCGCCTTCCTTTAATCCGGAAAGGATTTCCAGTTTTGCAGCCAGAATATTTTCCCGGGTGCCGAGATTTTGCAGATGGGATACGCCGATATTGGTAATAACCGCAATATCCGGGCGTACTGCTTTGGAAAGCACCTCGATTTCCCCCCGCGCACTCATACCCATTTCGATGACAGCCGCCTGATGTTCCCTGCTCATTGCGAACAAGGTCTTGGGCAAACCAATTTCATTATTGAAATTCCCCTGTGTTTTTAATGTCCGGTATTTTCGGGAGAGAACCGCCGCAACCATATCTTTTGTCGTTGTCTTTCCAACACTCCCTGTAACGCCGACAATTTTTGGGGAAAACCTTGCACGGTATCCAGCCCCAATATCAATATGAGCCTGCATGGTGTCTTTGACAACGATTAAAGGCAGATGCGCATATTCTTCTTCCACCTTGTTGACAATTGCGCAGACAGCACCCTGCGCAATTGCGGACACAACAAAGCGATGTCCATCAAAGATTTCTCCCTGAACTGCGACAAAGACACTTCCTGGTTTTATATCGCGGGAATCTGTGCTGATATAGGATACCGGCCGGTCACCGGATAAATTGCGGGATATTCCCCCGCAAAATGACAGGATTTCACTAAGCAAAATGGTTTCCACTGGCCTTTTCCCCTTTTCGGATACAATTCCTCTGTTATTTTTTCAGTTTCCGTTCCATACGGATTCTTTCGAGCATTTCCTGAACGATCTTTCTCTCATCGAAAAAGATCGTTGCATCATGGAGCACCTGATAATCCTCATGCCCTTTGCCTGCAAGTATAATCAAATCATCTTTCTGTGCATGTGTCAAGGTATAATAAATCGCCTCATAGCGATCCGGAATAACGATGTGGGGAGTTTTATACTGTTCAAAACCCGGCAAAGCATCCTGAATAATCTGCATAGGATCCTCGCTTCGAGGATTATCGCTGGTCAAAACCACAAAATCCGCATGCTTTGCCACACTCTCTACCATTTTGGGACGTTTGCCCCTGTCCCGGTTGCCCGCGCAACCGAACAGAACGACCAGTCGCCCGGTCTTAATTTTTTCCATTGCCTCGAGCATCTGCTCCAGGCCATCCGGCGTATGCGCATAATCACACATCAGCGTATAATCCTCGCCCGTCTCGATAACCTCGCTACGCCCTCTTACCCCGGGGAAAGTATCCAATACGCGTGCAGCTGCTTTGAGGTCAAACCCCAACGAAACCAGACATGCTGCCGCAGCCAGTGCATTCGACACAGAAAATTCCCCAGGCATACAAAAATGAACCCTGGCGATGGTCAGATTGGCAACAATGGTAAAATCCACCCCGTCCGGGCGATACGTAATTGTTCGGGCCGTAAAATCTGCATTATTATCATGCGTAGAAAAACTGAATTTGCGGCAGCAAAGCATATCATCCAGCAGTTTGCCATACTCGTCGTCATAGTTGACAACCGCATTATCCGCCATAGAAAAGAGTTTTGCCTTTGCCTGAAAATAGTTTTCCATGGTCCCGTGGTAATCAAGATGATCCTGGGTCAGGTTAGTAAAAACCGCGCAGGCAAACTGAATCCCATCCAGACGGTGCTGATCCAGCGCGTGGGAAGAAGCCTCCATCACAACATACTCACAGCCGGCCTTGGCCATACGTGCAAACAGGGCATGGAGTTCCCCCGGATCCGGGGTGGTATGTTTTGCCGGAATCGCCATATCCCCGATTTCATTTTGAATCGTCCCAATCAGTCCAACCTTATGCCCCAAATCCTCCAGCATATGTTTGAGGATATTGGTAATTGTCGTCTTTCCGTTGGTGCCGGTCACACCAATAATTTTCATCTTTTCCGCAGGATATCCAAAAAAGGCAGCGCTCATCAGCGCATATGCGTTACGAGTATTCGGCACTAGGATTTGGCATTCCAAACCGACGTCATGTTCTGCAACAACCGCACGTGCGCCGGCTTCCACCGCCTCTTTCGCATGATCGTGCCCATCAAATTTCTGCCCCCGGATACAGATAAACACACTGTCTTTGACAACCTGCCTGGAATCAGCGGTTACGCAGGAGACCTCGAAATCGAGATCTCCCGTGCCGCATACCCGCTGCATAATTTCACTGAGTTTCATAAAAGGGATCCTCCTCCCGTTTTTTTTGAGAGGAAGCACGCGATCAATCCGCGTTCCCCTCTTTATTTCTGAATTCCACCGTAATTACGGTTCCCCGCGGAACCTGTTCCCCGGCGGCAACCGTTTGTGAAATGGACGTTGTCGTCCCCTCTACTCCAGCGCCGGTCACCCTGAGCTGCAGGCCGGCATTGGTTAATCGGGCGTTGACCTGATCCCCGGATAGGTTCAAAACATCCGGTACGGTGACCATGTCGTTTTCCCCTTGCTCCGTATACAGGATAATCGATCCCCCATTGGGTACGGATTCTCCATATTCCGGAACCTGCCGTAATACCGTTGTACCGCTGCCGACAATCTCTGCATTCAGCCCTTTTTCGCGCAGAGTGGCCTGCGCCTCCAAAAGCTGGGAATTTGTCACATTCGGCACCGTAACGTCCAGTTGGGCAAGTTCTTCGCTAGTGTACTCAGGTTCAATACCAAGATAGGGAAGAGCGTCCGCCAAAACTGCAGCCGCAGCCGGAGCTGCCAGAACGCTTCCGTAAATACTATAGCTCTTCGCATTATCAATCAAAATCAATACGGCGATTTCAGGATCGTCTGCGGGAGCCATTGCAAAGAAAGAAGCAATATAAGAAGGTTCCGAATCCTCACTGTCCAGTTTTTCCGCAGTCCCGCTCTTCCCTCCGACACGGTATCCCGGAATGTAGGCATTATCGCCGCCCCCGTCAGTTACAACGCTTTCCAGTACCTGACAAACTTTCTGGGAAGTCTCCTCCGATAGCACCTGTCGCTTTACCTCCGTCCCAAAGGATTCCACAACATTTCCGTCGGCATCAATAATCTGTTTTACCAAATGCGGCTGAACCAGATACCCGCCGTTTACCGCAGCACAAGCCGCCGTCATCATCTGGATCGGCGTAATTTTATTTGACTGTCCAAAGGAACAGCTTGCCAGCTCAACCGGGCCCATTTGATCCGCGTTCATGACAATCCCGAGTTCCTCTCCCGGGAGATCAATTCCCGTCTTGCCAGTAAAGCCATAAGCACTCAGATATTTTGTGAATTTATCTACGCCGAGCCTGCGCCCCAGTTCAATAAAAACCGGGTTGCAGGAATTTCCTACTGCCTGGACAAAATTTTCTGCTCCATGTCCCCCTGTTTTCCAACAGTGCATGGTAACGCCTGACACTTCTTCATACCCTCTACAATAAAACTGATCGTCAAAGGAGGCAACTCCCTCTTCCAACGCACTGGAAAATGTTACAATTTTAAAAACCGAACCCGGTTCATAGATATCCGAAACAATTTTATTGCGCCATTGGTAATTCTGTGCTTCGCTGAGTTTTTCCGTCCGAGCATCGCCTGTCAAGGTTTCAATTTCTTTACGGGTTTCCTCGTCGGCAATCACAAACGGCTGGTTCAAATCGAAATCCGGTTCTGTCGCCATAGCCAGAATCTCCCCGGTATTGACATTCATAACAATCCCGGCTGCCCGATCCTGGACATTATGCTCTTTAACCGCAATTTCCAGTTGTTTTTCCAGGTAATTTTGAATCGCCTGGTCAAGCGTGAGAACCAGACTATTTCCATCCTTTGCACTCACCATGGTTTCGTATTCCCCTGGCATGTCAATCCCCCAGGCGTTCCTGGCAGAAAGGACAGTCCCCGGGGTTCCCTGCAAGTAGCTGTCATAATATGCTTCTAAACCGGTAAGGCCGGTATTATCTGTTCCGGTAAAACCGATAACCGTAGAGGCGAAGTCATTAAATGGGTAATACCGCTTGGAATCCTCGATCAAATTAATCCCATCGATATCATTTTCCGACGCAAAGGAAATCACCTGCTCTGCAACGGTTCTGTCCACCTTGCGTTTGATCACCTCATAATAAGAAGCCGTCTTCTGGCATGCTTCCAGGATGGCGGATTCCTCCACGCCCAAAATGGGGGATAACCCGGAGGAAATCAGGGTCCAGTCTTCCTCATCGATTTGGGCCGGTGCCAAAACAATGGTCCATGCTGTCGCGCTCTGTGCCAGCGCAGTCATATTTCGATCATAGATTGTCCCGCGGGAAGCGGCAATGGTGGTTTGGCTCATTTGCTGGTTTTCCGCTTTGCTTTTGTAAAATTCGCTGTCGATAATCTGGAGCTGAAACAGCCGCAAAATCAAGGTGACAAACCCTACCAAAATGATCAGGGCTGCAACCACAAGCATTCTTTTCCGCATGGCTCCGCTGGGGCTTTTTGCCATGTAAGGCACCTCCATAATTTCATATGCTGCAAAATACAGCATGGTTTTTATTTTCCATTTTAAACAAAAAGAGTCAAGAAAGAGATTTCTTAACCCTTTGTGGTACATCATATACCTATTGTTTTTCTATCTGAGATATTCCATCAGATTTTGAAACCATCCGCTGATTCTTTGGAAAATATTCGGTTTTACCATGTCCTTGGAAAGGACGACTTTCTCCTCTTCTGATAAGGACACATACTGTACCTGCTGTTTTTCCATTTTCTGCATGCCAAGATTTTTCGTCGCATAATCCTCAATATTTTTTAAAGAAGTTTTTCCTTCCAATTCCATATCGAGTCTGGTTCCTTCGCTTTCCAAAATAGTCATTTGATTATTCGCCTGTCGGATTTCTTCATTTGCCTCAATAATCAATACGCGGTTATAAATCAGTACGGAAGCCAGGACGCCCATCACAATCAGCATCATAATGGCCTTCGCAGGGCTCATGCCCAGCACCTTCCATTTACGGGGCGACTTTTTGGGTTCAAGCACTTCCATTGCCGGACGTTTTTGTTTTTCTTCAAATCTGGAAAGATCATATGCTGCGTTGCCGTTCATGGATATTTCCTCCGTTTCCTGCCGCGGCAAGCGGTTATCTTATCATTTCATTTATGACTACAATTTTTCTGCAACCCGTAATTTTGCACTGCGGCTGCGGGGATTTTCTAAAAGTTCTTCTTCCCCCGCCTCTATCGGTTTTCGGGTAATCAGCTTTATCTGCGGCTTATGTCCGCAAACACAAATTGGAAACTCCGGCGGGCAGGTACAGCCCTGTGCCATCCGTTTTAATTTTTGCTTTACCATGCGATCCTCTAAAGAATGAAACGTGATCACTGCAAAACGGCCGCCGGGCTTTAAACAGTCAAATACATCATCCAACGCCCGTGAGAGGTTGTCCAGTTCTGAATTAACCGCAATCCGGATTGCCTGAAAGCTGCGCCGAGAGGGGTTTTTCTCCCTGCGGTATTTTGCCGGAACCGCATCGTGGATAATCTGTGCAAGCTGTCCTGTTGTTTCAATGGGATGTTGTTCCCGTTCCTTCACAACCGCCGCGGCAATACGGCGGGAAAACCTTTCTTCCCCATATTCAAAAAGGATTCGGGCAAGTTCCGCCTCTTCACAGGTATTGACCAAATCCCTGGCAGAGTAACCTTCCTGGCTCATCCGCATATCAAGCGGGGCATCCGCATGATAGGAAAACCCGCGTTCCGCCACATCTAATTGATGGGATGATACGCCCAAATCCAGGAGTACCCCGTCAATTTGTTCTATATTCAAGGTGGCGAGCACCTGTTTCAAATCTGCAAAATTGGCATGAACTACCTGGGCGCAGGGGTAGGCGGAAAGGCGCTCCGAAGCGATTTTCACCGCATCCGGATCACGATCCAGCGCAAGCAGGCGGCCGGTCGTCAGACGTTTGGCAATCTCACGGGAATGTCCGGCACCGCCGGCTGTTCCATCCACATAAATACCATCCGGTTTAATGGAGAGGCCTTCTATACATTCCTGAAGCAGCACCGATATATGGTGGAATTCCATTGCTCATTCCCCTTTCCGATGATTAGAAGCCAAGATCCTCCATCGCCTGTTCAATGGTTTCTCCCGTCAACTCTGCACACATGGCGTCCCAGGTATCTTTGTCCCAGATTTCTGCACGCACTGATGCGCCGATAATCATCACATTTTTATTTAAATGTGCAAATTCCCGCAGGCTTTGCGGAAGAATAATTCGCCCCTGCTTATCGCATTCCACCTTGGCGGCGGAGGCAAACAAAAAACGCTGAATCGAACGCGCTTTTGAAAGGGGAAGCTCCCGGATTTTGTTTTCAAGTTTTTCCCATTCTTCCATAGGATAAACAAACAGGCAGCCGTCCAGACCCTTAGTCACAATAAAACTTATCCCCAGGTCTTCCCGAAGGCGGGAGGGGAAACTTACCCTGCCCTTATCGTCAATCGTATGCTGATATTCTCCGATGAGCACCGCCTTCACCACCTTGTTCAACTCAAATCAAAAATGCCGGTTTTATGGGTGTAAAACACCACTTTACACCTTTTTTCACCATTACTGTTTTATTATATCTTGTGATTATGTAAATTGCAACCATTTCAGGAAAGTTTTCAACTTTAAAATCACCGAATTATTCGGTAATTTTTTACAAATAATGCTTTCTGCACCCGTTCAGATTACAGCAAATCCATATCCTTCCTGAAACTCTCCATAATTTGTCACCAATCATCACAAAACATCTTCAACCGTACGGTATGGACTATCGTTTTTCTTTATATCCAATGCACTCTGGTTTTCATTCTATAGACAATATGCTATAATGAAAAAATAAAACATGATTACTCAAAATGTTGGATGGAAGTGGATTGATACATGCATGAGATGTCCGTTGTTATCAATACCGTCAACATGGCGGAAGAATACGCACGAAAAAACGGTGCAGAAAAAATCACAAAAATCGTGCTGGAAATAGGGGAATTCAACTCTGTTGTTCCAGAATATATCCGTTATTTTTTTCCAGATGTTACAGAGGGTACCATGCTGGAAGGCGCTGAACTGGTGATTGAAACAAGTATCGGAATGGCCCGCTGCCGAAACTGCGGAACAGAGTATCCCTGGAAAAAATCCGGGTACCGTTGTCCCGTTTGCGGCAGCGAAGAGTGCCGGATCATTTCCGGACGTGACTTTGTGATTAGGGAAATTTCCGTACAATAGCTTTCAC
>CALDJI010000108.1 GCA_937901805.1 uncultured Clostridia bacterium
ACCGCGGGATGAAACTCAGCGGGGAAACCCAAATGGAAAATATCTATTCCGTATCGTTCCCGGCACCAAAGCCCGCCCTCTACCGGTATGGGTTTGAATATGACAGCAATGGGCAGAAAAAATATATCCGGCGTGGCCGGAAAACAGAGGCTGTTGTGTACGAACAGACAAACCTCTGGCAGCTGACCGTCTATGAAAATACTTTTGATTCGGTTCAGCCGTTTGCAGGGGGAGTTCTCTATCAAATTTTCCCGGACAGGTTCTGTTATTCCGGAAAGAAAAAGGAGGACATCCCATCCGATCGGATTTTAAGAGACGACTGGGGCGGCATTCCGGAATACCGCCCACTTCCAAATGGAGATATCCTTAACAATGATTATTTCTGCGGGGATTTGCAGGGGATTTGCGAAAAGCTCCCTTATCTGAAAAGCCTGGGCGTCACCTGCCTATACCTGAACCCCATTTTTGAAGCGCATTCCAACCACCGCTATGACACGGCGGATTATCTCAAAATCGACCCGCTTCTTGGCACGGAGGAGGATTTTTCCTCGCTCTGCAAACAAGCCCATGCGCTTGGGATCCGAATTCTGCTGGACGGGGTATTCAACCATACCGGCAGCGACAGTATTTATTTTAACAGGAAAAACCGCTACCCCGGAAAAGGGGCGTATAATTCAAAAAAAAGTAAGTATTACGGATGGTATCTGTTCTCTAATCACCCGGATGAATATGCCTGCTGGTGGGGTGTAAAAATCATGCCTACCCTCAATAAGCAGAATCCCGCCGTCCAGCAGTTTTTTATGGGTAAAGACGGAGTGCTGCACCACTGGCTCTCCAGAGGAGCCGACGGTTTCCGCCTGGACGTGGCAGATGAGCTTGGCGATCTGTTTCTGGATGGGATTCATGCCCGGGTAAAAGCGGAAAATCCAGAAAATCTGGTCCTTGGGGAGGTCTGGGAAGACGCCAGCAATAAGGTCAGCTATAGTATTCAGCGCCGGTATTTACAGGGAAAACAGCTGGACAGTGTGATGAATTACCCGTTTAAAGACGCTATTTTGAACTTTTTTCAGGATCGCGACGGGGAAGAATTTTGCGAGCGGATTTTAACGATCGTCGAAAACTACCCCGCCCCGGTACTGAATTTGGTAATGAACTCCATTTCCACCCACGATACCCTGCGTGCAATTACCGCGCTTGCCGGGCCGCCCCGCAACAGCCTTTCCCGGGACGCCCAGGCCAATTACCAGATGGACTCCGCAACTTATCAGCACGGGAAATATCTGCTGAAAATGGCGGCGGCACTCCAGTTTACACTGCCGGGAATTCCCTGTATCTATTATGGGGATGAGGCCGGTATGCAGGGATACGGCGATCCCTTTAACCGGGGCTGCTTTCCCTGGGGACAGGAGGACAGGGAACTGCTCTCCTATTTCCGGGGACTGGGGAAAATGCGTGCAGATCACCCTCTTTTTGCATCAGCATCCATCTATTTCTGGGCTTGCAGAAAAGATTTTATTTTATATGAACGGTCTGATGGAGAGGAAAGCTGCATTGTCGCGGTGAACCTCAGTGAGCAGAATGTAACGGAGCATATTGATTTGAGCGAATACGAATCTCTCCAGGCGTATGTGGGAGAAGTTGTGGATTCCCGCCTGATTGTCCCCCCTTATCAGGCAGGGATTTGTATTGGTAAACGTAAAAAGTAGCAGTTTATGCCAAAAAAGCACATCCTTTTGATAAACAAAAGGATGTGCTTTTTTACTTGCAAAATTTTGTGGATTATCTCCGTTTAGGGCCCCGGACGATCATTCCGACTACAGTCGGGCCTGCATTAATGGAAATTGCAGCACCGATGCTGTAATCCCCCACCGGCCCATAGCCAAACTCCTTTTCTGCAAGGTCGCTTAACTGCTGTCCATAAGCAGGGATATCCCCATGTACCAAAAAATACGGCGTCTCCCCCTGTTTGCGTTCTTTCATAATTTCCAGCATTTTAGGCACAATATTTTTATCCCCGCGGACCTTGGTGATAATCTTTGTCTGTCCGTCGATGATACTGATAATCGGGCGCAATCCGAGCACTTCTCCCACAAAAGCGGCGGCACAACTCACACGTCCGGATTTTTTGACATATTCCAGGGTATAGGGGGCAAAATAGATCTCCACTCTGGCAAAATAGTCTTCCAGGTACTCAACTGCCTGTTTAGCGCTGGCTCCCTTCTGCACCATCCGCGCCGCTTCCACTACCGGATAACCATACGCCATGGTATAGGTTTTCGAATCCACCACATACACAGGAAAATCCTCCGGTGTACGCCCGGATTCCTCATAAAACATCTGCTTTCCGAGCAGGGCGGCGTCATAGATTCCAGAGCCGGTCGAGTTAATTGTGATTAGAACGACCTCATCCACGCCTTTTTGTGCATACTCTTTCAACTTTTCACAGTATTGCAGTGCGGTAATCTGCGCATGGGTCGGCATTGCCTGTGCGCGCTTGAGCATATCATAAAATTCTTCATTGGTAAAGTCAATTGTCTCATGATACTCCTTTCCATCCACCTGGATAGGAAGCGGAAGCACCTCAATCCCATATTCCTGCGACATCTCTTTTGGCAGATCACACGCGGAATCCACAACAAACTGAATCATAAAATAAAATCCTTTCTAAACCTTCTTCCATATTCTTACACGGCGGCCTATCGGCAAACCGTTGTACCATTTATCGTTCCCTTTTGCAGAAAAACACGGACTTGCCTGAAACATCTTTTCACATGAAAACAGCCAAACCGCTTGTTTCCCATAAAGCCCGCTTTTCGAGCGAACCGCCGCCTCTCCGCGATCCCCGCTTGCCAAACGGCTTATCGTCCGGAGGCGTTGGCCACAGCCGTCAAAAAACGGAAATACAGGCGTATCATTACTCTGTTTCCGCATCCTCCCAGGAGTATTGGGTAAGTTTTCCCTGGTTCACAAGCGCGGGAAAATCCCACTGCCGCAGCGTTTCATAGACAGCAACCGCCACCGTATTTGAAAGATTCAGGCTGCGCGCCTTCCCAATCATCGGCAGGCGGACACAACGGGATTTGTTTTCAAACAGCAATTGCTCAGGCAGCCCCGCATCTTCCCGTCCAAATACCAGATAGGCACCCTCCGGGTAGGAGACATCCGTATACCGCCGCTGTCCCTTTGTGGTAAAGAAATACATCTCCCCCTCCTGGTTACGGCGCAGAAAATCATCGAGATCAGAATAATAGGTGATATCCAGCAAATGCCAATAATCCAAACCTGCCCGCTTTAGCTTTTTATCATCAATCTGGAAACCCATCGGCCCAACCAGATGAAGCCTTGCCCCTGTCGCCGCACAGGTACGCGCAATATTCCCCGTATTCTGAGGAATCTGGGGTTCCACCAAAACAAGATTCAAGGAGGACAAAAAATTCCCTCTTTTCCAATATACAATATTTAAAAATAGATATATTTTTTACTAATTGTTGATTTCTTGTATTTCCAGTCCCTGCTGCCTGGCCAAACGAAGAGTATAGCCTGTACCGGAGCGATATGCCTGTACACAATAGGCGATCAGCAAAGAGGACTGTTCTACAAGATAGCGGTTGCGTGCAAGCAGGCATCCCTCATAATACTGCGGGCTGAGCACGACCACACGATCCGCCTGGTTTAAAATTTCCTGATAGGCTCGACCTCCCCCATGCCCATGATATGGAATCACACACTCCAATACGATCTGCGGGTAGATCTCCCGGAAAGACAGCACAGCCTGAGCCGCCCACAAATCAAAGCCGGGCGCCATTCCGCTTAAAAAGCGGAGATATCCCCGTTTAATCGCCGCATGGATCGCCCGGCACATATCATATTTCAGCCGTTTGACCTGCGGCGCAGATCCCTCTCCCCCGCAGGGGAGCAGAGAAGGCCTATGGCCGGTAAACGCCGCAGTCCGGCTTTTCAAAACAAAAGGGTTCATTTTCCCTGTGCGATTTGTCTGATAATTTCAGACATATTTTCAATATCAATATGGTTTTCCTTATTAAACCGATCATGGCCAAGATAGGAAGAAAATTTCGACGTACGGATCACCGGAAGGGTGGTCGCAACGCTCAAATCCCGCTTGCGGTAAGGAAACACTGTAATCGCGTCAATCTGGGTCTTGTAGATCTTACGTTTGCTCAGTCCCCGGCGAATTTGATCCACAATGGCCTCATTGGTTTTGACCCAGTTGGGAATATACCATCTTTTTTCCTTTTCATCATCACATACCCAGTGCTTGTCATCCACATTGCCATAGATATTGCCGTTGTCCTCGATAGCAGTGACAACAAGGATACCAAAAATCCCAACTACAACAAAAGGAACAACCACGGGCTTGCCATCCAAAGTAAAGCGCACATCTTCCAGCAGGCGGTATTTCCTGAGGCCGCAGAACCTGGAAAGCGTGGGTTTGATTTTACACTTTGCAAGCTTGCGCTTTTTAATCCGATGGAAATGTACGGTCACCGGAGTCAAAATCAGTGCAGCAGCTGCGGCAATCAACACGCCTGGGAGAAGATAAATCCATTTCATACAATCATTCCTCATTTTTCAAAATCACTAACAGAATTATCATACCATAAAACCGGAAACAAGAAAATACATTTTCATAATCCGGACAATTTTCCGTTTTTATGGGGGAACCTATTTACAGTCCGTTGAAAAAGGGGTATGATGAATTCCATTGTCTCATGGGAGGGAACGCCATGCCATTTTGGAAAAAGAATTCTTTCTATACAGTGCTGCTTCTCGTTTGCCTTGCTCTGCTTGGCATTTTTACCTTTACAGATTTGGCTATTTCCAAAAGCTTGTACGGCAATTTTCCGGCATTCTCACACTTTTTTGAGGTATACGGTTTTTTTCCATCCTGTCTGCTGGTCTGCGGAATGTCCGCTATCGCTTTTTGTACCAACAACCATACAAAGCGGACGATTCCCAGGCTTCTGGGATATCTATTTTTCCCGCTGTGTTGCGCAGGAGGATTCCTCTTTGCAGAATTCATCCTGTACAGTCAGGTATGGAAAATCGGATATCATCCCCTGTTCTTGATTCTATTCGCTTTCCTCCTGACAGCCCTGCTGTTCTTTGCAGTCAGCAAATTCCCCGCCGGGCGCCTGGCTGTTTATCGGAAAGGGGCTTTGGCCGCCTTGTGTTCCCTGATTTTAATCCTGTTATGTGTGGAACTACTGAAAAACATTTTTGGACGTGTTCGTTTTCGTGATATGGCAGAACCCTTTACGCAATTCACCCAATGGTATGTCATCAACGGGCCTACCTCCCATAAATCCTTTCCTTCCGGACACACAGCAAATGCCGCCGCCATTCTCTGCCTGACGCTGACCGCGCAGAAAAAGCGGACCAGGCAGCTGATATGGGGATTGGGAATCCTGTACACCATTGCTATGGCTGTCAGCCGGATTCTTGCGGGCGCTCATTTTGCATCAGACGTCCTGGCAGGCGGACTGATTGGCGTTTTTTGTGTGCTTCTCAGCAGGAAATTGTTTCGCCTTCCCTCCTAATCGCAGTGATTTTATGCCGGCCCCTATTTCAGGGAAAGCCCGGCATTTTTTATTTCCTCCTGTACCAGAAAAACCGTACGCACAATTCTCCTTTTTCAATGGCAATTCCAACAGTGCGCTTAACAGCTCCCAACAATACGGCCCTTTGACGCCGATATGCAAATGGTCGCCGAACCAAAGCCGTTATCTCCCGTTGTTTTCCAGAGTGACCATCAGAATCCAAACACCGCATATTTCTTTCATTCTCAAATACTGGATGACGGAGCTGCCCACCGGTTGTTCTTCCTGCCTTTTCGCAGCCGGGAAGTTCAGCGCCGGAGTTCGATAATCCGGCATACCTTAGAGATGGAACAAAACGGAGGATGTAATTTGATATGTACCCCCTTTACTGGACACCCAGTAGAGGG
>CALDJI010000109.1 GCA_937901805.1 uncultured Clostridia bacterium
GATTTGCTCCGGCAAGACGGCTGCAAAGGCCGACCAAGGTTCCTCCCCCAACTCCGCTGCCGCCGATATGCATAATCTTCTCCCTGCTCGCACGAATATAGGCTGTACCAGTTCCCATGCTCACGACCAGAGCTTCCGGTTTTTTTGACAATTCCAATCCACCCAGTCCAATTGCGCGAAACTCATCCACTTTTTCCGTTGGAATATTGTAAAGGTTTCCTTCAAAAACAGATGCCCCTACGCCCGTCAGCATAATTCTCTCTACATCACTGAGCTCTAAATGGTTTACATTGATAAAACGACCAAGCGCCCCGTAAACGGAAGTCATCGGATCGGTTGCTTTTACCTGCATAGTGGAAATAGTTTCCGTCCTGCTGCGAAATCCCGCTATTTTTGTGGTGGATCCTCCAACGTCAATCCCAATTACAATACCCATAATAATCCTCCTAACTGACAGCTGCCATAATGTATTAAACCAGACAGTCCTATAAAAGGCAAGTTACTCCGCTATTATAGCACGTCCGCCAAATTCTGCACAATTTTTTCTAAATAAAATTCTCTTGAAAAGCCAAATTTTTCTTCATAATTCTTTTGTCAAGTTTAAAAATGAAACAATCTTCCTATTTCTGAAGCCCTGAGATGCTCACACCTTAAAATGGAACATAATATACTGGTTATCAAAGGCGAGATATCGCTTTCAATCCCTTTTAAAGGAGAAGGTAACTGTGAATGAATTAAATGCTGCCGTTACTAGAATGAGCGGTGCTAACGAAATGTTTGGCCCTCCCTGCTTTCCTTTGGGAATGGCCTATGTTCCTATGCAGCAATGGAAAGAACTCTATGATCCGGAACTCTCTTTACAGCGCGGTACTATGTTTCGGCAACTAGATTTTCCTTTTATTGGTGAGGAGGCGGTCCCTAATGGAAGATAATAAAGCTGTTCTTCTGAAACGAGTACAAATCTGCGACTTTGTTTTAGAGGAAACCGCCCTTTTTTTAGACACACATCCAGAAAACAAAGAAGCTCTGGAATACTATCAAAAATATCTTAATTTGATGAATAAAGCAAAAGAAGAATATACCCAAAAATATGGTCCGTTGACGCGGACTGATTATGATGGTGGTCCAGTTTGGACCTGGGCAACAACCTCTTGGCCATGGGAAAAGGAATCGGAGGAATAGTATATGTGGAAATATGATAAAAAACTTCAATACCCAATCAAAATTAAACGGCCGGACGCATCTGCCGCTAAAGTAATCCTCTCTCAATTCGGTGGTCCGGACGGGGAACTTGCCGCTTCCCAGCGATATCTTGCCCAAAGGTATTCCGCTCCTTATAACGAAGTAAAAGGCATTTTAACAGACATCGGCACCGAAGAGTTGGCGCATAGATGTTATCAGTAATAATTTTTAACAGAGAACAAGCAAACAGGCGAAGAAAACTCCCCGCCTGCGGTAATTACGATTCTTCCTCTTCCAGATGAGCAAGAGCCACACGGACAGCTTCAATGACAAACGCTGAAAAAGTACAATTTTTCCCTACAATGGACTCCTCAATCTTATCTACCATTGGAATCGGAAAGCGAACAGTTTTTGTTACGGTTGGCGGCTGAGAAGGGATTCTGAATTTTTCCATACTCATTACTCCTTTGGTTTTTCCCCAGTATGCCATATTTTAGCGGTTATTGTAATTCTCTCGTTCGAAATGAGAATATTACAACAAAAAAAGCGGAGCACTCCCCTATTGATATGTACCCCCTCTACTGGGTGTCCAGTAAAGGGGGTACATATCATATTGGAGAATGCCCCGCTTCTTTTTTTACGCCTATTATGCCTTGTAGAGATTATCTACACTGATTGCCGCCGTAACCGCGCCGTTTAATCCGATGACTGCGCGTTTACCGGAGAGCTCCTGCACCGTGTAGACAGTCTGGTACACGAAAGACGCAAGACTGTTTCCGCTGTAATCCTTTGCACCCTGTTTCACCCGGACTTTGTCGCCTGCCTTGATAGCTGCTGTCGGCGCAGACGCGCCCACTTTGGCGAGATTGGCTGCGTGGACTGCTGCGGTAACGGTCTTCCCAATCCCAATGACAACGCGGTTTCCAGATACCTGAATTACATCGTATGTATTGTAATAAGTGGCAAACGATTTCCCGTTGTCATACTGCACCGCTTTGAGAACCTTCGCCTTGTCGCCCACTTTGAACTTTGCAGCTGGCTGGGATGGAGCAGAGGGCTTGCTTTCTTCCTTGTATGCAATCCCAAGATGTTTCAGGATACCTTTTGCGATTGCTACCCCCATTGCCTCCTGTTTGGCTTTGGTATTGGCAATCTGGATATCCGAAGTATCCATAAACGCACATTCTACCAGCACAGCGATAGGCACCGTATCCCGGATCATGCCAAAGTAATCATAGGTGCGCCCGTTTTCCGTGTAAGTCTTTGTCTTTACTCCCCGGCTGTTCTGACCAGTGGTCTTGATTCCGGCAATGATATCCTCCGCAAGAGATTTGGAGTACTCGGAGCCGTGGAAATAGTACACTTCACAGCCATCCCCGCCGCCTGCGTTATAGTGGATATCCAGACAATAATCCAATTCCCCGGCAAAGGCATTGCACTCTTTGACCTTGCTTGCAATGGTGCTGTCTTTATCCGTGGTACGGGAGATTTTTGCATTTACCCCATGCCGTTTGAGCGTGTTGTAACATGCAAGCCCGGTGACAAGGGCTAAATCCTTTTCCTTTAGGCCGCCGGATACTGCTCCTGCGTCACTACCGCCATGTCCAATCCCTACATATACTTTTTTTGCCATGATTATTTTTCCTCCCTGTTATTTTTCAGTTGTTTAACCGCCTGGTCGATACCTGTCGCCGCAAGCCCGGAAACAATCCCCACCGCCGCCGCGGTCAGGGAATCCGCCGCTGGGAACTCCGGCATGCCAAGTGCATACGCCGCTACTCCCAGGATTCCGCCCAGCAACCCGCAGACAATGGGGATGAGTTTGTTGTTGTCCCATGGGGTCGCCTTGACAATCAGCCCGGCAAGATAGCAGATAACTGAGATTGCCGCCACATTTGCGATTCCAATTCCAAAAATATCCATTATCGTTTATCCTCCCTGTTTTGATATTCTCTAATAAGCAGTTGATATTTCGCTTTAATTGCCCCGTTTCCCCCTTCCTGAACATATTTCTCCCCCGCGGCCAGGCGTTCCTCTATCGGCATTTCCTCGCTCATCACCGTCAGCCGGAGCGCGCTCATGTAGTCGTTGTGGGTATAGCTTTCCAGGCGCTTGA
>CALDJI010000110.1 GCA_937901805.1 uncultured Clostridia bacterium
CCGCCATATCCGCGACCGCTTTTTTGACCCGCTGGCGGGTCTTACTCCACTCTGCAGAATTGAGTTTATTGAGTTTAACCGTCTTATCATCCCGCGCACCGACATATTTAGAGACCAAATCCAGCTGGGTGACCGGGACGTAGAGGGTATCCTCTCCCGCATAGCGGATTTTGATATAATCTTTGACGACGCCGTGCAGATCCAGCTTGTGAATCCCGGAAAACACGCCGATCCCGTGGGAAACATGAACCACCAGATCTCCAGGCGTCAGATCGGTAATGCTGCCGATCATTTCCCCAGCCTTTTTCGCGCGGCGTTTTTTCCGTCCCGCATTCCCCGTACGCTGATGGGAAATCAGGGCAAAATGCGCCTGGGGATATTCAAAACCGGAAGAGAGGTTTCCTTCAAGTACAAATACCCGGCGCAAAACAATGTGCCGGAGATCCTCAGCAAAATCTGCGGGCAGGCCTTGTTTCTGTAAATCTGTGACCAGCGCCTGCGCGGCGCGGCGGGTACCTGCCAATACGGCGCAGCAGTATCCCCTGGCAAGATAGGACTTCAAATCATCCACCAGCAGGGAGACTTCCCCGCTCCAGGTAGAAAGCTGCACTGCATTTGCATTAAACACCGAGCGAATAGGGATACTGTCCACCGTGTGGGCAAAGGTATCCGTAAACACGGCTCCTCTGTGATCGCAGATACTCTGCACATCGGCAAAGGTACAGGTAAAGGTATCCAGGCCCTTGCAGAGGACGCCCTCTTCAAACAGAGCCTTGATATCCTCCGAAAGCTGCCAGAGATACGCTCTGGCAGCTTCTTTAATTTCTGTATATTCGCTGACAAAGAGCTGGGCGTCCGGCAAGTAATCGAACAAGGTTGCCGGTTTTTCATAGACCAGAGGCAGGTAGCGATCCATCCCCTGAAGATCCAAATCCGATTCAAGACGCTCAATATCGTGCTGAAGATGTTCCCGGACCGCCGGGGCGTTTTTGCCCCTGACTTTTTTGGAAAACGCCGCAATTTTTTCCGCCATCGCAGCATTGGATTCGATCAGCACCTCGCTGGCCGGAGTGATATGAACCTCGTCCACAGAATCCGTACGGCGCTGGGTTTCCAAATCAAACAGGGAGATGGTATCAATTTCATCCCCCCAAAATTCCATCCGCACCGGAGAGCCATAGTCCGGCGGATAAAAATCTAAAATTCCGCCGCGCACGGAAAATTGGGCGACCCCTTCTATCTGAGGACGACGCACATAGCCCGCACGGACCAGGATTTCCACAATCGCCTGCATGCTGATTTCCTGAGCCTGGGAGAGTACTACCGAGCGTTCCAGCAAAACCTCCGCTGGGATAGTATGCTGCATGGCCGCTTCCGCGCTTGCCACAACAAAAGAACACTGCCCCACCCTGATTTTGGAGAGCACGGAAATCCGCGCCTGTTCATATTCCCGGGACACACTATCCACACTGCGGAAGGTAAAATCGCGCGCCGGAAACAGTACCGCTGCATGTTCCCCGGCCATGGCGTTGAGATCCTCACAGAGCCGTCTAGCCTCCAATTCATCTGACGTCAGAATCAGCACCGGTTTCCCCAGTTTTTCGCGCATTCCCACATACAGGTGCGCCTTATGTACCTGGGACAGCCCGGAGAGATAGGCAGGTGTTCTTCCCTCCTGTACCGCGGCCAGCAGATTTTCAAAATCTTCTACCAGTTCAAATAGCTTTCCATACAGTTTCACGGTTATTCCCTCCATCCTCCGGCACTTTTAAAGGTGTTATGAATTATAACGGTTCATAGCCTCGTCAATCTGCCCGTCCAAAATCAGTTTCGTCGCCCCAATGCTGTGCTCCACTGCGTCTTTCAATCCCTCCAGTTCTTCCTTACGGAAATTAGAGAGTACCCAGTCCGCCAAATCATAGTCGGGATGCGGTTTTTTTCCAACCCCAATTTTGACACGGGGGAATTTATCCGATCCCACGCAGGCAATGATGCTCTTGATTCCATTGTGCCCGCCGTGGGAACCACTGCGGCGGATCCGTATGCGCCCGATGTCCAGGGAAATGTCGTCAAACACCACCAGGATACGTTCCGGTGGAATCTTATAAAAACGGGCGGCTTGTGCGACCGCTTCCCCGCTCGCATTCATGTAGGTCTGCGGTTTCATTAACAGCACCCTTTTTCCGGATACCACTGTATCCGCGCACAGCGCGTGGTATTTGAGACGGTTCACCGATGTACCGCAGTCCTCCACCAGTTTATCCAGGAATAAAAAACCCGCATTGTGGCGGGTCATCTCATATTTT
>CALDJI010000111.1 GCA_937901805.1 uncultured Clostridia bacterium
CCGGAAATGGTAGATAACGTCATTCCCTATATCGGCGGCGAAGAGGAGAAGAGCGAATTGGAGCCGCTGAAAATCTGGGGACATATTGAAGGACGAGAGATTGTGCCGGCTTCTTCCCCGAAATTTACAGCGCAATGTCTGCGTGTTCCTATCTCCGACGGCCATATGGGTGCTGTATTTGTCCGTTTTGAAAACAAACCCTCGAAAGAGGAAATTTTAGATACATGGGCTTCTTTCCGTGGAAAAGCCCAAGAGTTGGAATTGCCGAGTGCTCCCAAACAATTTTTGCATTATTTTGCACAGGACGATATGCCTCAAACCCGACTGAACCGCAATCTGGAAGGCGGTATGGCGATTTCAATTGGCAGATTGAGAGAAGATAGTCAGTACGATTACAAATTTGTATGTTTGTCCCATAACACACTCCGCGGCGCCGCAGGAGGTGCTGTCGAACTGGCGGAATTACTCTGTGCACAGGGATATATGGATTAAGGAGGTAGATTTCATGAAAAAACCATTGTTCACCGGTTCTGGTGTTGCACTAGTTACGCCTATGCACGCAGATGGTTCTATCAATTATGATAAACTGGAAGAACTGATTGAATTCCAAATTTCAAGTCATACAGATTGTATTCTGATTTGCGGAACGACTGGAGAATCTGCCGCATTTACTACTACAGAATATGAAAAAGTAGTAGGATTCACCTATGAAAAAGTAGCCAAAAGAGTTCCTGTTATGGCTGGGGCAGGAAGTAATAACACTGCTCATGCAGTAGAACTATCCAAAATTGCAGCTTCAATCGGGGTTGAGTCTCTTCTTCAGGTAACCCCTTACTATAATAAGACTTCACAGGCAGGGCTTATCAAACATTTTACTACAATTGCAGATGCAACTGATACTCCAATTTGCCTGTATAACGTCCCATCTCGGACAGGAGTTACAATTCAGCCGCAGACATTTGCTGAGTTATGTAAGCATCCTAATATTGTTGCTGTCAAGGATGCAGCAAATGACTTTTCTGCAGCAGCAAAAACTATGGCCCTTTGTGGGGAGGATTTGACATTCTATTCCGGTAATGACGATGTGGTAGTTCCACTGATGTCCATGGGAGCAAAAGGCGTTATTTCCGTATTGGCAAATATTGCCCCACAGCAAACACATGATATTACACAAAACTGTTTAAAGGGAGATTACCCGGCTGCGACCGCGCAAATGCTCGAGTTACTTCCGGTTATGAACGCATTGTTCAGCGATGTCAACCCGATCCCAGTCAAAGAAGCTCTCAATTTGATGGGATTTCAGGTTGGTGAATGCCGTCTTCCCCTGGTTCCCATGTCTGATAAAGGAAAAGAGATGCTTGCGGCAGAATTGAAAAAAGCCGGCTTCATACATGGCTCCCGTGTGTAAAGAAAGGTGATTTATCTATGACAAAAATTATTTTATCGGGCTGTACTGGACATATGGGGCGGACTTTGCGCGACTGTATTTCACAACGTGAAAACTGTGAAATAATTGCCGGTTTTGGTATAGGAGGACATGACTGTTCCTTCCCTGTTTATGAAACCCCCATGCAATGCCAGGAACAGGGAGACGTGCTGATTGATTTTTCGAATCCTGCATTGCTTTCTCCCCTGCTTCAGTATGCTTGCAAATATAAAACTCCAGCAGTAATTTGTACTACGCGGCTTTCGAAAGAACAGGTGGAAAAAATTCATAAGGCTTCTGAATTTATTCCGGTATTTTTTTCAGCGAATATGTCGTTAGGAATCAACTTGATGATAGAACTCGCAAAAAAAGCTGCAAAAATTCTTTCTCCAACTTTTGATATTGAGATTGTCGAGAGACATCATAATCAGAAACTGGATGCCCCAAGCGGGACTGCATTGATGCTGGCAGATGCTATCAATGAAGCATTGGATGGGGCTGATCACTATGTATATGATCGGCATAGTGTCCGTCAAAAAAGGGAAAAAACAGAAATCGGTATCCACTCCATCCGTGGCGGCACAATTGTCGGTGAACACGAAATACTCTTTGCCGGAAATAACGAGATGCTTTCCCTGACCCACACAGCAACTTCCAAAGCTGTTTTTGCGGAAGGCGCTATCAATGCCGCTCTATTTTTGACAAACTGTAAACCGGGAATGTATAATATGAAGGATATGATTGAGGAATAACGGAGGAATCGATTATGTATGGTATTTCCAAAGTCCGCACAACAGAATCCATCGCTCTGGTATCCTTTACAAAGGTGCCTGCTGATTTTTTGCACATGTCTAATTTTTTTGAGGAAGTTGCAAAATATGAAATCAACATCGATATGATTTCACAGACTGCCCCTCAGCATGGAGTATTAAATATTGCTTTTACTGCACCGGACGAGGATCTTCCTAAGCTAATGGAATTGATTGGAGGGTTTCGGAAACGTCACCCGGAAATTCAAATAATGGTTAGCAATGGAAATGTAAAGATTTCACTTTATGGGGATGAGATGCGTCACACCCCAGGCGTAGCTGCAAAAGCGATGAGTACGATTTCTGCGGCTGTCGATACCATCTATTTGATTACAACTTCAGAAGTTGATATTTCTTTTTTGATAGCGGATGAATTTCTTCAGAGTGCACAAGAAGCTATTGAACAAACATTTGAAATCCAAGTAGAATCCTGATATAAAAGCCTGTGTCATCATGACGCAGGCTTTTATATTAAGTACACTAATATGCTTTCTTTTCTCGCTCTCTGACAAATTCTATCGATTCTTTACCAGTCAGATGATCGATAGTCATTTTCAGAATACATAGTGATTTCCATTCGTGTACAATCTCTTTTTGGCAGTTTTCAAGTGTATCATTTGGCGCATATTTTTTTGCTAATTTCACAATAGCATTGTATTTTTCTTGTTCGTCCTCCAGAAGATGCATCTTTCCGAACAAAATCACACTTTGGAAATACGTTGTATATTCCTCTGATACAATTTGATCCTGAGCGATTACACAAAAGGAACACTTTGGATTATGACGAATTGCATCCAGTTTATGTCCCGTTTTCGCACTGTGAAAATAAATGTCCTTTCCATCAAATACAAAGCTCAGTGGCACTGTGTAAGGATAACCATCATCTCCCGACAGGGCCAGCACACCGGAAGTAGCATATTTTAGAATGTTTATACACTCATCTCTCGGTAAAGCCTGTTTTTTTCGCCTGAGTTCCCGAAACATAGAAAACCCTCCTCCTTGCTCAGTCAAGTGCGATTTGGCTTAAAATGATAGACTTTATATAAGCCTACTAGAACTGGGATTCTAGTAGGCTTATTGTTACAGAGTTACTTTGTGGAAAACTTTTTTCCCCTTTTTTATAATAAGATACCCTTTTTCAAAATCCGCCTTAGAGAAAGTTTTTTCAA
>CALDJI010000112.1 GCA_937901805.1 uncultured Clostridia bacterium
AATTACTGCTGTAGGTTGGATAGGGAGTTCGGCTTCTGATGTTTGTGTGGAAGAACAGGAGAAAAATTAAAACTCCAGCTTTTTCTCAATATAAGAAACTAAGTCGGAAATTGCAATGCGCTCCTGCTTCATGGTATCCCGGTCACGGATGGTAACACAGCCGTCAGTTTCACTGTCAAAATCATAGGTGATGCAGAAAGGCGTACCAATTTCATCCTGACGACGGTAGCGCTTTCCAATAGAACCAGCTTCGTCGTATTCCACCATAAAATGCTTGGAGAGCATAGAGCGAATTTCCTGTGCCTTTGCACTGAGTTTTTTAGAAAGCGGGAGAACTGCTGCTTTAAACGGAGCGAGCGCCGGATGCAGATGGAGAACGACACGGGTGTCATTTTTCTCTTCATCAACGACTTCCTCATCATAAGCATCGCAGAGGAATGCAAGCGCCACACGGTCACAGCCAAGAGAAGGTTCCACCACATAGGGAAGATACCGCTCATTGGTCTCCGGGTCAAAATAAGTCAGATCCTTGCCGGAATGCTCCTGGTGGCGTCCCAGATCGTAGTCGGTGCGATCCGCAATTCCCCAGAGTTCACCCCATCCGAACGGGAAGAGAAATTCAATATCAGTTGTAGCTTTAGAGTAGAAGGAAAGTTCCTCTTTCTCATGATCGCGCAGGCGCATGTTTTCCTCTTTCATACCAAGGTTTAACAACCAGTCGCGGCAGAATCCGCGCCAGTATTCAAACCATTCTAAATCTGTATCCGGTTTGCAGAAAAATTCTAATTCCATCTGTTCAAATTCACGGGTACGGAAAGTGAAGTTGCCCGGAGTAATCTCATTGCGGAAGGATTTTCCGATTTGGCAGACGCCAAACGGAACCTTTTTCCGGGTGGTGCGCTGTACGCTGGGAAAATTCACAAAAATACCCTGTGCAGTTTCTGGACGCAGATACAACTCATTTTTGGCATCTTCTGTGACGCCCTGGAAAGTTTTGAACATCAGATTGAATTTACGGATGTCTGTAAAATTAGTGCTGCCGCATTCCGGACATTTAATCCCATTTTCCTTGATGAATTCCATCATCTTTTCGTTGCTCCAACCATCCGCCGGTTCTCCGGTAAAGTCTTCAATCAGCTTGTCGGCACGGTGACGGCTTTTGCAGTCGCGGCAGTCCATTAAGGGGTCGGAGAAACCGCCGACATGACCGGATGCCACCCAGACTTCCGGGTTCATCAGAATGGCAGAATCAAGGCCGACATTGTAAGGGCATTCCTGGACAAATTTTTTCAACCAGGCGCGTTTCACATTATTTTTGAATTCGACTCCCAATGGTCCATAGTCCCAGGAATTGGACAGTCCGCCGTAGATTTCTGATCCTGCAAAAATATATCCTCTGCCTTTACATAGAGCAACAACTTTTTCCATGGTTTTTTCCGAGTTTTTTAACATAGCGAACCCTCCTGAATTTTCTACTGAAAACAGGCCATCTATTTTCAGTGGTATCTCATTGTCTATACAACAGGCGTTTTATGAAAAAATCATAAATTTACAAAAACAGTACCTACAAGTGTAAGGAAAAAATGGGATAAAGTCAAGGCAAAACAAGAATTTTAAGACAAATCGCATAAAAATCAATCGGGCTGAAAGAGAATGGGTTCGAAATTTTCTTAAAGAAATAATCCGGATAGATAGTTGACAAGCAAAAAACAATGGGCTATAATGATATAGCCTTATTTCAAATGAAGATATCGAGGTGTAACTCAGTTTGGTAGAGTGCTTGGTTTGGGACCAAGATGCCGCAGGTTCGAGTCCTGTCACCTCGACCAAAAAAGGTGAAAAAATGTCTTGACAAGCAGGACAAGGATTGTTATAATAAA
>CALDJI010000113.1 GCA_937901805.1 uncultured Clostridia bacterium
GACAATACCTCGAATCCGTTTTGGCAGCTGCCTGGTCAGAAAGCTCATAATATCCAGATAATCTAGACTGAAAAAGAAAGAGGACATGACGGCAAACACGGCGGTCAAAATCCAGTCCGGCAGGTTTTTGAGCAGTTGGGGGATGGTTTCCAGCAGTTTTGTGGAAAGGGTTGTCACAATGGATGCGGCGGACTGTTCCAGCGCCGTGTATAATCCGCTGATCTGCGCATAGACTTCTGGGGGAAAACGGGAAAACAGTCCGTCCAGCCAACTGGAAACAGTCTGCACCAGCGGTGCAATATTCTGGCGGTAGAGATCTGGAAGGCTTTGGATAATTGCGGCAAGTTCGCCAAAAAAACCGGTCAGGGCAAACCACAGCAGTACAATTGCAACCGTATAGACAAAGATGAGGACAAAAATGGAGCAGAATTTGCCCGAACATCTGGAACATCCGCATAAAAACTGGGTAAGCGGGCGCAGCAAGACAGCGATGACAAAGCCGATAACAAAGGGGAAAAAAAGAGGGATGACCACTTTAAAGCAGAGATAAAACAGGCCTGCCGCCACAGAATAGAAAGTGATGTTGAGCAGGATTCCTTTTTTTCTGAAATCAGTCATGGCAGTCCTCCTCTCTGTGCGGGGATTGGAATGAAGGCGTTGTTTCCATCCTATTTTATGTAAAAGAAAGACATTTATACTTGGTCGAAATTTTCCGAAAAAAGGGATAGGAAAAATGATTTGCTTGTAGTATAATCGTAAACAAGTGAGTTTTGGACAAGCACACCCTTTTAAACAAAAAGAACAGGACGGTGATTCACAACATGGAAAATCATACCTGCTATTATCTGGTGGATTCCGATGTGCTTCCGGAAATCTTTAAAAAGGTGGTTCAAGCAAAAAAATTGCTTGCCCAGGGAAAGGTCCGGAACCTGTCGGAAGCGGCACGGGTGATGGGGATTTCCCGCAGCGCCTACTATAAATATAAGGATAAAGTGTATGAATATGACCGTGGGGTCGCAGGGAAAATGGTGACTTTATCCGTAACGCTGGGAGATGAACCGGGACGGCTTTCCGAGCTGCTCAACAATTTATCCAGTGCGGGGCTCAACATCTTGACGATTAACCAGAACATCCCGGTGGACGGGGTCGCACCGGTTGCCATATCTGCGCGCACAGATGAATTGCAGATGGACATCAGCCATCTGATTTCCCTGATACGCAGCATGCCGGGGGTTGTGGAGGCACGCGTTCTGTCCGGGCAATAAGGATTTCCTGTTTGAATAGTTGTTGAAAGTATCTCGGATGTCAGGAGGAGACAATATGGTAAAAATCGCGGTTTTGGGGCACGGCGTCGTCGGCTCCGGCGTGGTGGAAGTACTGAAAAAGAATAAAAAGAGCATTGAGCGAAAAACAGGACAGACGATCGAGGCAAAGTATATCCTGGTGCGGCATGACTATGATGTGGACTATAAAGAAAAATTTGTAGAGGATTTTGAGACGATTTTACACGATCCGGAAATTTCTATTGTAGTGGAGGTTATGGGCGGCGTGCACCCTGCTTATGAATATGTCAAGGCAAGTCTGCTCGGCGGGAAAAACGTGGTGACTTCTAACAAGGAACTGGTTGCGGTTAAAGGCAATGAGCTTGTGAAAGTTGCAAGAGAACATAACCGCAATTTCCTGTTTGAGGCAAGCGTCGGCGGAGGAATCCCGATTATCCATCCCCTGCACGCCTGTCTGGCAGCCAATCAAATCAGCGAAATTGCGGGGATCCTCAACGGTACCACTAATTTTATTCTCACCAAAATGATAAAAGAACAGATGTCTTTTCAGGATGCATTGGCTCTGGCGCAGGAACTCGGTTATGCGGAAAAAGATCCGACGGCAGATGTGGAAGGATTTGACGCCTGCCGAAAAATTTGTATCCTTGCCTCCCTTGCTTTTGGGCGGCATGTATATCCCCAGCAGGTAGAAGTGGAAGGGATCACCAGGATTACTCCGGAGGATGTCGCCTATGCGGAGGACTGTGACAGTGTGATGAAACTGATTGGCTGGGTAAAACGCAATTTTGAGGAAAATACGATTGTGATCCGGGTCTGTCCGGCGCTTTTGTCTACGGACAGCCAGCTTGCCAGTGTGGATGATGTGTTTAACGGTATTCTCGTCCGCGGGGATATCACCGGGGACGTGATGTTTTACGGCAAGGGGGCGGGCAAACTGCCGACGGCAAGCGCCGTGGTTGCAGACGTCATTGAAGAGGTAAAGAATCCGGAAAATATTGCAACGATGTACTGGGAAGACGCCCCGGAGCACTATGTCGTGGATGCAAAAACCGCTGAGATTTCCTACTATGTGCGAGCCAGAGTACTTGATGCGAAACGTGCGGTCGAGGTGGCGAAAGAGATGTTTGGGGAGATTGCTGTTCTCAGCCGGAAAGGGCAGCCGGAAGATGAGATTGCCTTTTTGACGCCGGAGTTGGAAGAACGCGCATTGGACGATACGCTTGCAAAATTCCAATCCATTGCAGACGCAACCCTGCTGGGATTAATCCGCAGGCTGAATTATTGATATTAACCGTGATTTGAGGGGATAAGGACAATGAACTTGATAGTACAGAAATTTGGAGGCACCTCTGTTGCGGACAGGGAGCGCCTGTTTCATGTGGCGTCTATTATAACGCAGGCCTATGAGCAGGGGAACAATGTGGTGGTTGTCGTCTCCGCGCAGGGGGATACCACCGATGATTTGCTTGAAAAAGCGGCGGAGATCAACCGCCATCCCTCTGCAAGGGAGCTGGATATGCTGCTTGCTACGGGGGAGCAGATTTCGATTTCCCTGCTGGCCATGGCCATTGAAGCGCTGGGGTTCCCGGTGATTTCGCTGACCGGATGGCAGGCAGGGTTCCAGACCTCTTCCTCCCATGGAAAGGCGCGGATTGACCGGATTGACACCGAACGCATTGCCAATGAACTGGCAAAGCGTAATATCGTTGTGGTGGCGGGATTTCAAGGGCTTTCCAAATATGACGATATCACCACGCTTGGACGCGGGGGGTCGGATACTTCGGCTGTGGCGCTTGCCGCGGCGCTGGAGGCAGACGTCTGTCAGATTTATACAGACGTGGACGGGGTCTATACAGCCGATCCGCGGATTGTATCCGAGGCAAAGAAACTGTCGGAAATCACGTTTGATGAAATGATCGAGCTTGCCTCTCTGGGGGCGCAGGTATTGCAAAGCCGCGCCGTGGAGATGGCAATGAAATACAATGTGGAGCTGGAGGTACTGTCCAGCATGCAGAAACTATCTGGTACCAGGGTTAAGGAGGTTGTGAGTGTGGAAAAAATGCTTATTCGCGGTGTGGCCTGCGACGACAATGTCGCGCGGATTTCAGTCATCGGCGTACCGGATACCGTAGGGATGGCCGCCAAGATTTTTATGATGCTTGCCAGCAAGAAAATCAACGTTGACATCATCCTTCAGACGGTCAGCGTCGGAGGAAAAAAGGATATCAGCTTTACTGTGAGCAAAGAGGATCGGGAGCAGGCGATGGAACTGCTGGAATCGATCCAGCAGGACTATGGGATTGATGAACTGCGCTTTGATGAAGATGTCGCAAAGGTCTCCATTGTCGGCTCCGGGATGCAGTCCAATCCCGGCGTCGCGGCGACTTTGTTTGATGCGCTTGCCAGTGCGGATGTGAATATCCAGCTGATTTCGACCAGTGAAATCAAGATTTCCGTCCTGGTGGAGGCGGGTGCGGCCAAACGCGCAATTAATGCCATTCACAGCGCATTTTTTGAATAGGGGACGGCAAAGAAAAAGAGCCGGGCAAATTGCCCGGCTCTTTTTGTATGGCGCGAAGGAT
>CALDJI010000114.1 GCA_937901805.1 uncultured Clostridia bacterium
TCTGGCAGTGGGGACCAGGCTGAGCATGCCGTCCACCATTCCAAGTCCTGCGCGGAAAATTGGAACAAAAGCCAGTTTGGTTCCGGAAATCACTTTGGTTTTAGCAACGGCAACCGGGGTTTCAATTTCCACTTCTTTAAGAGGAAGATCTCTGGTAGCCTCATAACACATCAGGGTAGAAATTTCCCCAACCAGCTCCCTGAACTCTTTGGATCCTGTATTTTTATCCCTGAGCAGGGAAATTTTATGCTGGATCAACGGGTGATCCATCAACATCGGTTTTAACATGGGATACATCCTCCTGTATTTTATTTTTGGTGCTGTTCAATATCATGAATCATTGCAACTCTTCTGGCATGGCGCCCGCCCTCATAATCGGTATGCAAAAAGACGTCCACCAATTCGTTGGCAAGTCCGGCCCCAACTACACGGCCGCCCATACAAAGGACATTGGCGTCGTTATGGAGTCTGGTATATTTGGCGCTAAAATAATCAGAACAGCATGCCGCCCGGATACCATGGACTTTGTTCGCAGCAATACTGATACCAATTCCAGTCCCGCAGATCAAAATCCCGCGTTCGCATTCTCCGCTTACAATCGCTTTGCAGGTTGTTTCCGCAATAACCGGGTAATCGACGGAATTGGTATCATAACATCCAAAATCCTTAAATTCAATGCCATTTTCTTTTAAGTAAGCTATCACAGATTGTTTGAGTTCAAACCCTGCGTGGTCGCTGCCAATTGCAATCATGCCCGATTCTCCTTTTCCATTTTTTCTTTTTGCAGGCGGGCATTTCGTTCCCGCTCTGCCTGGGGCAGGCGCAAATACTGTACGCCAAGCGCATCTGCGCTTACAGAACGGCCTGCTTTCATCTCCTCATACGCCAATGCGCAGATGCTGGACGCCCGCTGATAACGGATATTCGGCTGCACTAAGACTGCTTGCGGAAGTTTTCCCGCAAATTCCCTTGCACAGAGCTCCGCGCCGTCGCCTACCAAAACCACCGGACGATCAAAAGACTGTAATTCTTCGAAAAGTTCCGCAATGGTCACCGCCCTGTCCGGACAGAGACGATTCATCTGCTGTCCATCGCTTTCAAACAGGGCATTATATACTTGTTTGACCCGCGCATCCATCACTGGACAGAGGATCCCTGGAATTGACAACGCATTGCGGGCAATGGCCTCCAGCGTAGAAATACCGATACAGGGTTTTTCCAACGCAAACGCCATCCCCTTTACTGCGGAAATCCCAATCCGCAGCCCGGTAAACGATCCCGGACCGTTCGATACGGCAAATACATCTATTTCCTGGAGGGAGAGCCTGGCACAGTCCAGCGCTGCCTTTACCATCGGCATCATGGTTTGGCTGTGTGTGAGCTTTACATTGACAAAGAACTCGCTGAGCACATGTCCATCCTCACAGATGCTGACACTCGCCGCCGTCGCAGAAGTGTCAATTCCCATGATTTTCAAACCGTTCATCCCCCTCAATGGTTATTTTCCGATCGTTGTCTCCCAGCCGCTCCATACGCACCCAGATGGTATTCTCCGGAAGAGCATCCAGAATATTTTCACTCCACTCAATAACCAGGATCGCCTCTGTACCCAGGTAATCAAAAAATCCGGTGGAATACAGATCATCCAGGGAGGTAACCCGGTACATATCAAAATGATACAGAGGGATCTCTCCGCCGTACTCATTGACCAGGGAGAACGTGGGGCTGGAAACCCCGCTGTGGGGGCAGAGCACGGATGCCAGACCTCGGACAAAACAGGTCTTGCCCATTCCCATACCTCCGGTAAAGGCGATGACATCCCCCGGGCAAAGGCGGCGGGCCAGATCTGCCGCCACCTGTTCTGTCTGTTCCGGTGAATGTGTAACAAATTGCTGCATCTCCTGTTGTCCCTTTCCCTGAATATATCCCATTAAAACAGACCGGTAATGGTACCGTTTTCATCAATATCAATGCTGCATGCAGTCGGCACTTTCGGCAGGCCCGGCATGGTCATGATATCACCTGCATAGGCCACAATGAACCCTGCGCCGGAACACAGCTTCATATCGCGGATCGTAACGGTAAAGCCTTTCGGCCTGCCAAGCAATTTCTGGTTATCGGAAAGCGAATACTGGGTTTTTGCCACGCAAATCGGCAGATTGGATGCACCAAGCGCCCCGATATCTTTGATTGCCTTTTTCGCCTTGGCTGAAAAAGTCACGCCGTCTGCGCCATAGATTTCCCGTGCAATGGCGTTGACCTTCTCTTCGATAGAGGATTCCACATCATAAATCGGGTGGAAATCCGCCGGTTTTTCACAGGCTTCCACAACCTTTTTCGCCAGTTCGATTCCGCCTTCGCCGCCCTTGGCAAAGACTTCGGACAGGGCAAAATCCGCGCCTGCTTGCTCACAGTAATCACTGATGATTTTCAGTTCCGCATCGGTGTCCGTTCCAAAACGGTTAATTGCCACAACAACCGGGACGCCGTACTTCTTCATATTTTCCACATGTGCCTGAAGGTTGACAAGCCCTGCTTTTACTGCTTCCACATTCTCGGCACCCAAATCCGCCTTTGCAACCCCGCCGTTATATTTGAGTGCACGGACGGTCGCCACAATCACAATTGCAGAAGGAGCCAGTCCGGCTAAACGGCACTTGATATCTAAAAACTTCTCTGCGCCGAGGTCTGAACCGAATCCGCCTTCCGTAATGCAGTAATCGCCGAGTTTCAGCGCAAGCTTGGTAGCTTTGATCGAGTTGCAGCCGTGCGCAATATTGGCAAACGGGCCGCCGTGCATGATTGCCGGTGTGTTTTCCAAGGTCTGCACCAGGTTTGGTTTGAGCGCATCTTTGAGCAGGACAGTCATTGCGCCTTCCGCCTTCAAATCCTTTGCATAGACCGGCGTTCCGTCGTATCTATAGGCAATCAGGATGTTGCCAAGGCGTGCTTTCAAATCCATCAGGTCTTTAGAGAGACAGAGAATCGCCATAATCTCACTGGCAACCGTAATCTGGAATCCGTCTTCCCTGGGGACACCGTTTGGTTTACCGCCAAGCCCGACCACGATATTGCGCAGGGCACGGTCATTCATATCCATACAGCGCTTAAAGAGGATTCTGCGCTGATCGATCCCAAGGGCGTTCCCCTGCTGGAGGTGGTTGTCCAGCATTGCGCACAGAAGATTATTGGCAGCGGTAATGGCATGCATGTCCCCAGTAAAATGGAGATTGATGTCTTCCATTGGGACTACCTGTGCATACCCGCCGCCGGCAGCCCCGCCTTTTATCCCGAATACAGGCCCTAAAGACGGCTCTCTAAGTGCAATAACCGCTTTTTTCCCAATTTTCTCCATTGCCTGGCCCAGTCCGACGGATGTAGTGGTCTTTCCTTCTCCTGCCGGAGTAGGATTGATGGCCGTGACCAAAACCAGTTTTCCATCTGGTTTTTGTGCGAGTCTCCTGTAAATATCGTCTGTCACTTTGGCTTTGTATTTTCCGTAATATTCCAGTTCTTCTTCCTCAATTCCAACCTTTTTTGCAATTTCAGAAATCGGAAGCATTTTCGCACCCATTGCGATTTCGATATCACTTAACATGCTGTCCACACCTTTCTCACAAATTTCCTTTTCCGTATCGAACGTTGTCCCATTCCAACAGCGGCATACTTTAGACAACGATTTTTTAAATTATACCACATTTTCATGAATCGTTAAAGAGTTTCGCCTTGAATAAATATTTGCTACCGACTATAATAAAGTATCAGGAAATTGGCATGCGACTGTTTTTTCTCCATCCTGCAAAAAAATTTGAAACCTTTTGGTTCTTGCCACAATACAGGGAGTCATTATGAAAAAAAATTCTACTGTCCTTCGTTATATCCGGGAAACAGATAAAGTTCTGCTTCTGCTCTGTTTTATCGCTTCAGTCTTTAGTGTACTGTGTTTAATGGGGATTGCAAATACCTTTTCCAGCATCACAAGACCCATGAAAATGCAGGCGCTCGCCAGTATTTTGGGTATCGGTATCGCTTTAATTATTTCCTCCATTGATTACCATACGCTCGCCGGTCTATGGAAAATACACATGCCTCTTGCCATTGTCCTTGTCCTGGCAACATTCATTTTCGGAATGCAGCGTGCTGGTGCGGATGACAGGGCCTGGCTGATTCTCCCCGGCGGCTTGTCTTTCCAGCCGTCCGAAATACTGAAACTTTCCTTCATTCTCACATTCGCACTCCATCTTTCGCTTGTTCATGCTCATATCAACAAATTGACAACCCTCGCATTGCTCTGCCTGCACGGAGCAGTGCCAGTTCTGCTTATCCATATCCAGGGAGACGATGGAACGGCGATGGTCTTTGCCTTTATTTTTATCTGCATGTTGTTCGCAGCCGGTCTTTCCTGGAAATATATTGCTGCCGCAGTTGGTGTACTGGCTGTTTTCGCCCCGATCGCCTGGTTTAAAATCCTGAACTATGACCAAAAACAACGGATTCTGGTACTG
>CALDJI010000115.1 GCA_937901805.1 uncultured Clostridia bacterium
TCGTTTGGCTCTTGCTAAACTGCTTCTGGAGCGCCCGGAACTGCTGATTCTGGACGAGCCGACCAACCATCTGGATTTTGAGACGCTCATCTGGCTGGAGGAATACCTGACGGATTATCGGGGCGCGCTGCTGATTGTCTCCCATGACCGGTATTTCCTGGACAGATTGGTGACAAAGATCTGGGATCTGGAGCGCGGCTGGCTCACCGCTTACCCGGGCAATTATACCCGTTCCCTCCAGCTCAAGGAGGACGCCCGACTCCGCCGCCAGAAGGAATACGAACTCCAGCAGGAGCAGATTGCCGCCATGGAGGACTACATTGCCCGTAACCTGGTACGCGCCACGACTTCCAAAATGGCAAAAAGCAGGCGTGCCCAGCTGGCCAATATGGAAATTATCGAACCCCCGGAGCCACCGCTCAAGGGATCTTCCCTTTCGTTTACCTTTGAAAAACAGACGGTGCGGGACGTCCTGTCCGTCTCCCACCTGGATTTGGCGGTCGGGGAAGGGGAAACGCGCCGGGAACTTGTCCATGACATTGATTTTGAAATCAAGCGCGGGGAAAAGATCGCGCTGATTGGGGCCAATGGAATTGGAAAATCCACCCTGCTCAAGACCCTTCAGGGGATTCTCCCTGCCCCAAAAGGTGAGATTACATGGGGCAAACATGTCAAAATCAGCTATTATGAGCAGGAAAACGCCAACCTCAACCACCAGAATACCGTGCTCGAGGAGCTCTGGAGTCGGTTTCCGACCCTTCCGGAACATACAATTCGTACCATGCTCGGGCGGGTGCTCTTGACAGGGGATAACGTCTACAAAAAAGTGGGGGTGGTATCCGGCGGGGAACGGGCGAAGCTTGCCTTTGCCATTATCATGATGGAACATGCGAACGTGCTCCTGCTTGACGAGCCGACCAACCATCTGGATCTGATGACAAAGGAGATTCTGGAAAAAGCCCTGCTGGAATTTGAAGGGACGCTGCTCTTTGTCTCCCACGACCGCTATTTCCTCAATAAAATCCCGACCCGTATTTTTGAAATGCACCCGGATCATATCGAAATCTTTGACGGGAATTATGATTATTACCGCGAAAAACGGGCGCTTCTGGATGCAAAGGAGGCCGAGGAAGAGGCGGCGCGCAAACAGCAGGAGCGGGAAGAACGCGCCCAGCAGAGCAAAGAGCGCGCCTACCGTTCCCGTAAGCAAAAGAGCGAGGAAGCCGCCCTGCGCCGCCGGATCAAGGCGCTGGAAGAGGAGATCTTCTCGCTGGAAGAGCAGCAGGCCCTTTTGGAAGAGGAGATTACCAAGCCGGAGATCTATGAGGACTACCCGGTGATGAGTGAAAAATGCGCACTGCTTGAACAGGTGAAGAACACCGCCGCACAGAAATATGAGGAGTGGGAGGAGCTCAGTTCCCGCCTTTCCTAAACCGGAACGGCATATCCGCCGGGGTTTCTGCATAGGGTTTGAGAAGAAACCGATATGAGAAATGAGGGCGGAAGATGAGAAAAATCGTTCTGTTTGTCTTGTCCCTGCTGACGGCCCTGTCGCTGAGCGCCTGCGGCCTTCTGGAACTGCTCCCAAGGGAAAACCAGCGGACCCCGTCAGGGAATGCCAGCTTTGTCGGTTCCGGCTTGGAACAGCCCGGGGAATTTCCGCCGGCAGACGCGGATCCGTTTTCCTCCGGTACTGCGTACGGGGAAAACCGGACCCCGGAAGGGGAGATGCGGGCGGTCTGGCTGTCTTATCTGGAGCTCAAACCCATGTTTTCCGGGGATTTTTCCGCCAATATCAAAGCCTGCTTTGAAACCGTGAAAGCCAACCGGCTCAACACAGTTTTTGTACAAGTCCGACCCTTTTCCGATGCGCTTTATCCCTCGGATCTGTTCCCGTGGTCGCATATCATCACAGGGACGCAGGGGAAGGACCCGGGATACGATCCCCTGCAGATCATGGTGAACTGTGCGCATGAGCTGGGGCTTGAAATCCACGCCTGGCTCAACCCCTACCGTATCCGCGCAGGCGGGAGCTGGGAACTGAGCACGGAGAACCCGGCTTCCAAGTGGGTTGCAGAGGACA
>CALDJI010000116.1 GCA_937901805.1 uncultured Clostridia bacterium
ATGCCTACGACTGCAAGACTACTTGGGAAAAACCCCCATGGTGTTTCTAGGTGACAATCTCCCCGAGGGAATGGTTTCCCAAATCACTGTGAACAACTATGAGGGTACTCGCATGGCGACCCGGTATCTGATCTCCCTGGGACACCGGGATTTGATGTTCCTTGGAGGTCGGGGTTCTTCTGTGACTCACCGCCGCCGCCACCAGGGATTCCTGGATGCCGCATCTAAGGCTGCTGATGTACACTATGATATCTTTACCATGCTCTCCGGTAGTCGGATTGAAGACGGGTATCATACAGGAATGACCTATTTTACCCGTTGCATAGAGGAAAACCGTCCGATTGCCACCGGTATTCTGTGCATTAGTGACCATTTTGCCCTGGGTGTTATGCAGGCTGCGGTGGAAACCGGCATTGATATCCCAGGACAGATTTCCTTAATTGGCTTTGATGACGTTTCTTTTGCCTCGTTGCCTAAAATCCAGTTAACCACTATTTCTCAGCCGAAAGAGAAGATCTGCAGCGTTGCGATGCAGATGCTGGAAGAGCTAATCCATGCGGACAGGCATATTCCCATCAGCTGCAAAACTATCCAGCCTGTGCTTGTGCGGCGTGATACCTGTGGCCCTCCGCACCGTTGAACGCTCTGCGCATAGGGGTGCAATTTTCTTGATGTACATAACTAAAATCTATTCTCTTAATTAATTTAAGAAGAATGTGTGAGCTATGGTAATAGAAAATTTCAGTAAAATCGAACAGGCAGGAACTTACCTATTTTTAAAGAGATAATTGACAAAGTAATCGATAAATCCAAGGCTATTTATACGACAAAAGTACGGCAGATAATTCAAATTGATTTGTCCGATATCTGTTAATAGTGGAAAAAGTGCCTTAAAAAAATAGACCTCTAGCAAAACTCGTCAGATAGTCTAGTTGCTGGAGCTTTACAGTCTGCTGGACTGCCGCCCCGGCAGAAAGACGGAGTCTCCCTTATGTACAGGCTGCCCTTGGAAGGAAGCGTGTTCCGGGCCGGACTGGAATGAATTTTGGAATAACAAACAGGGGGGTGACAGACTTGCTGGAGGAGTATGCGGATATCCTGACGGTAGAGGAGGTATGTGAGGTGCTGCGGAGTGGGGAGAACGCGGCCTATGCCCTGCTGGGCAGCGGACAGCTCAAAGGCTTCCGCAACGGCCGCAGATGGCGGATCCCCAAGGAAGCAGTCCGTCGGTTCATCCTGGAGCGCGCAGGGCTGGGATAATGTGAAAGCCCCCGG
>CALDJI010000117.1 GCA_937901805.1 uncultured Clostridia bacterium
ATGTGGAAGTGGATACCAAATGCGCCCAGGTGGTGGCAATCGTTGTCTACGGGAGGCTGAAATGCTTCGGGCTGCTTGGACGGGAAGATGATATTGTGATCCCCTGGTGCAACATCAATGTGATTGGAGAGGATACCATTCTGGTCAGTTGTGAGCCCTGCCGGGGGAAAACAAGGCGGAAAATTAAATTTTTGGAGTGGCTTTTCGGATAAATTTGAAAAAAAGCTTGCCAAACATACGGTTTTATGGTATTCTTTTATGGCAAAAATCACACGTCAGGTATGCTGTAGCAGGTGCGTTCCCTGAATCTGGGGGGCGTCGCTCGACAGGGAATACTGGCGGAGGAAAAACCTAAGGAGGAACAACAAATGGGTGTAGTATCTATGAAACAGCTTCTTGAAGCAGGTGTTCATTTTGGACATCAGACAAGAAGATGGAACCCGAAAATGGCTCAGTACATCTTTACTGAGAGAAACGGCATTTACATTATCGACCTGCAGAAAACGGTGAAAAAGCTGGAAGAGGCTTATATGTTCATCCGCGACCTCTCTGCAAACGGCGAGAGCGTCCTGTTTGTCGGCACTAAAAAACAGGCTGGCGAATCTGTCCGTGAAGAGGCAGAGCGTGCAGGCGCACATTATGTCAACGCCCGCTGGCTCGGCGGCATGCTGACCAACTTCAAGACCATCCGCCGCAGAATCGACCGTCTTGCCCAGCTGCGCAAAATGGAAGAGGACGGCACTTTTGATCTCCTTCCGAAGAAGGAAGTTGTCAAACTCAACCTTGAAATTGAAAAACTTGAGAAATTCCTCGGCGGTATTAAAACCATGGATAAGCTTCCGGGTGCTCTTTTCATCGTTGACCCGAGAAAAGAAAGAATCGCTGTTGCGGAAGCAAAGAAACTCGGTATTCCCATCGTCGCAATCGTTGACACCAACTGCGATCCGGATGAGATTGATTATGTCATCCCGGGCAACGACGATGCAATCCGTGCAGTCAAACTGATCTCCTCTACAATGGCAAACGCGATCATTGAGGGACGTCAGGGCATGCAGACTGAGGAAGAGGCTGCTGAGGAAGCTGACGAGCAGGCTGAATAATTTCAAAAGAATAAGGAGAATGCCCTGGCAGCTTCTGTTAGGGCATTTTTCAGATAAACAACCGACTATTTTATCTTCACAGAAAGTTTAGGAGGAATACAAATGGCTGCTTTTACAGCAAAAGACGTACAGGCACTCCGCGAGAGAACCGGCTGCGGTATGATGGAGTGCAAGAAGGCACTGACCGAAGCAAACGGCGATGCAGAAAAAGCAATTGAACTCCTTCGCGAGAAGGGTTTGGCTGCTGCTGCCAAGAAAGCAGGCCGTGTTGCGGCTGAGGGTCTTGTTTATGCCCTGATTAATGATGAAAACAACTGCGGCGTTATCATCGAAGTTAACTCGGAAACCGACTTTGTTGCGAAGAACGCAGATTTCCAGAAATTTGTCGATACCTGTGCACGTACAGTCATTGAGAAGAATCCGGCTGACGTAGCAGCTCTTCTTGCAGAAAAAGCTTCCGGCAGCGAGCAGACCGTTGAGGAAATGCTTCGCGAGAAGATCCTCACCATTGGTGAGAACATGAAGATCCGTCGTTTCACCAGAATGGAGGGCACCCTGGTTACTTATATCCATGGCGGCGGAAGAATCGGTATCCTTGCAAAATTTGAAACCTCTGCTGACATTGCGTCAAAAGAGGGCTTCCAGGCTTACGCAAAGGATATTGCTATGCAGATCGCTGCTGCAAACCCGACTTACACCAACAAAGAGGATGTCCCGGCTGATGTACTTGAGAAAGAGAAAGAAATTCTCACCGCTCAGGCAATCAACGAGGGTAAGCCGGCGAACATTGCTGAAAAAATGGTCATGGGTAGAATTGGCAAGTTCTATAAAGAAAACTGCCTGGTTGAGCAGCCGTTCATCAAAGACGGCGATCTCTCCGTTGCGAAATATACTGCAAATACTGCAAAAGAGCTTGGCGGCGACATTAAAATTGTTGGTTTTGTCCGCTATGAAAAAGGCGAAGGCCTTGAAAAGAGAGAAGACAACTTTGCTGATGAAGTTGCCAGCATGATGAAATAATCCTTTTATTGTAATCGTGTAATCTATTTTGTCGTGTTGTGCGATCTATATTGTCCAAAGCACAGCGGACAACACAAGTAAAAGTAATAGAAAAAAGAGCTTATTCCGAAAGGAATAGGCTCTTTTTTATTGCAGTCACCCCCCGGCAAGGCCGGAGGTTTCCGAATACAAACAAATAAATCCGAACCCATTGCCAATCAGCACAAGGTTCGGATTTATTCGTTGTGGTGGAGACGGTGGGGATCGAACCCATGACCTCTTGACTGCCAGTCAAACGCTCTCCCAGCTGAGCTACGCCCCCATAACAAAAGTACAGACGTTATTATAATCGAGGAAATCACTTTTGTCAAGAGGGATTGTTCCATTTGTTTTTTCAATACTTTTTCCATCCCATTTGGAATCTGCAATAGCAGTTCCTTTTTACAGTAGAAGTGGTATAATAATCCCGATAAATGGATATAAAGGAGGCGCTCTGTTTGAAACGGGAAAAGAGAGAATCTGGATTTTATTTGAAATTATTTTGGTCTACTTTCAGCCTAAGCGCTTTTACGTTTGGCGGAGGATATGTCATTATCCCTCTTATGAGGAAGAAATTTGTGGAGCAGTATCACTGGATTGAAGAAGAGGAAATGCTGGACTTGACTGCAATTGCACAATCTTCTCCGGGGGCCATTGCGGTCAATGCGTCTATTCTGATTGGATACCGTCTTGCCGGGATTCCCGGGGCGTTGCTGACGATTTTTGGGACGGTTCTTCCGCCGCTGATTATTTTGTCCGTCATCTCCCTGTTTTATCAGGCATTTCGGGACAGCCAGGCAGTAAGCGCGGTGATGAAGGGGATGCAGGCTGGAGTTGCCGCAGTCATTGCCGATGTGGTGCTTACCATGGGGATCAATGTGTTCCGTGAGAAAAAAGTACTTCCCGTGCTGATTATGCTTTCCGTTTTTATTGCCTCTTACTTTTTTAATATCAATCTGATTTTGATTGTGCTCTTATGCGGGGGAATCGGGATTTTGGATACTCTTGTCCGAGAAAAGCGCAGAAAGGAGCGCGGCCTGTGATTTATCTAAAGTTATTCTGGAGTTTTTTTCAAATAGGGCTGTTTTCCATCGGCGGGGGCTATGCGGCAATGCCTCTGATTCAAAAGCAGGTAGTGGATCTCAATCATTGGATGTCCATGGGGGAATTTGTGGATATCATTACGATTTCCCAGATGACGCCCGGTCCGATTGCTATCAATTCCGCTACATTTGTCGGGATACGGATTGGGGGTATTGGCGGGGCGCTGGTGGCAACGTTTGGCTGTGTACTCCCATCTTGCATCATTGTGCTGACCATTGCCTATTTCTATTATAAATACCGGCAGCTTTCCCTGATACAAGGCGCTCTGTCCGGGCTGCGGCCGGCAGTAGTGTCTCTGATTGCCAGCGCCGGTGTATCTATTTTGCTGTTGACTTTTTGGGATGGCGGGGCGATTTCCCTTTCAGGGCTGGATATCTCGGCGCTCTGTTTGTTTGCAGCAGCCTTGTTTGTACTGCGGAAATGGAAACCAAACCCAATCCTTGTCATGAGCGCATGCGGTGTTGCAGGTTTTTTGTTGTACTATTTGTTATAGAACAGTTGACTTTATATTTGACTTGTTATATGATAACTATAACAACTATTCAAGAACAGGGGGAGGAATTGCCCATGCTTCGCATTGAACATTTTTCCAAGACCTACCGCGGCGGAAAACGCGCGGGGGATGATTTGT
>CALDJI010000118.1 GCA_937901805.1 uncultured Clostridia bacterium
ATTATAAATAACCTGGGACATTTTCATCTCGTCTGCTTCCACGAAGACATCCTCGTCATAGTCGAAATCGATATGGTATCCGTCGTTTTCTATCAACTTTGTATAGCGCATCAGAATTGTATTGATGCTCTCCGTCAGATTGAATTCTTCCATGGAAAGACTATCGCTTCCAGCCTGAATTTTGGATAAATCCAGCATGTCATTGACCAAGGCAGTCAGACGGGTTGCCTCATCGATGATTACCTGAACATTTTCCGGTGTATTTTCTCCCGGCAAATCCCGTATAATCTCTGAATATGCGGTGATCATGGTCAATGGGGTGCGCAGATCGTGGGAGACATTGGCAATCAGTTCCCGGCGCAGGGTTTCTACTTTGGAAAGTTCTTTGGCCGCATAGTTAAGCGTGGCGCCGAGTTCCGCAACTTCCCGGTAACCATCCTGTTCAAAATGAGCCTGATAATTTCCATGGGCCAGTTCTTTAGCAGAATAGTTGATTTTTTCAATGGGTTTTGAAATATAGCGAGACATCAAAATAGCCAGAAGGGCACAGAATAATACCATAATAATGGTAATACACACAAGCTGTGTGCGCAGGGTTTCCACGGTTGCATCGACCGGAGAAATCATGGTGCCAATCAAAAGGAAGACTTCGTTTCCATCCGTCAATTGGAGTGTGTTCGTATACAGGATAGACGGGTTCATTTTTCCTTTCGGTTTTGATGGAACAGCACCCAGAGAGTGGTTGTCTTTTCCCCGTTTTTGTGAGCCGCGTATTTGTAACAGCGGGCCGTCATTTTCAATTGTTTGCTGTTTTAACTCTGCGATCATCTCAGGGGAAAGTTTTTTCAGGTTTTTCCCAGGTCCATCTGAAAGGACAAACCGATCTGTTCCATCGGAATTGATTACCCGGATAAAAATATCTTTTTTTGTTGCAAGCGCCTCTATGGATTCCTGAGAATTTTCATCCAGAAGATACTTTTCCACTGTCTGAGCCGTGGATTTGATCGTATTTGTTTTGATAGCACGGTAAAAATCATCTAAAAGAGCAATCTGGAAAGTCCACAGAAGGGCCAAAGTGATCAGAATAAAAACAGCAAGATAGCAAAATACCTTCCATTTAATCCCCATTTGGGAATTTCCCCTTTTCCTATGATTCAAAACGATACCCCACTCCCCGCAGCGTTACAATGAAAGAACGATAGTGACCAAGACGGGAACGCAGCAGCTTGATGTGAGTATCCAACGTCCGGTCGTCCCCATAAAAATCATATCCCCATACATCGTGGATCAGCTTTTCCCTGGTCAGGGCAATTCCACGGTTTTTCACCATATAAAACAGCAGATCGTATTCTTTTGGAGACATATCGGCTGTCTTTCCATCTACAGTGACAATCCGGCTGGTAAAATCCACACACAGCCCGTCGCGTTCAAAAATTTCATGTTTTTGTCCGGGAATATTTTGGTGCCGGGAGATGATTACCTTTACCCGCATCATCAGCTCTTTAGGAGAAAAAGGTTTGACCACATAGTCGTCCACGCCGATTTCAAAGCCATGGATTCGGTCGTATTCCTCCCCGCGTGCGGAGAGCATCAACACGGGAATATCCTTTAATTTATGGATTTCCCGGCAAGCTGAAAAGCCGTCCAGTTCCGGCATCATCACGTCCAAAATAATAATATCGAAATCTTTCTGCTTGCACAGCTCTATAGCCTGCATGCCGTCTTCCGCTTCCGTTACCTGATATCCTTCAAATTCCGCATATTTTCGGATGACTGCGCGGATTTTCTGTTCGTCATCCACTACTAAAATATGGTACATATCGTTCGCTCCTTCTTCCCATCCATATATAGTGATATCATACCATGAATTTGTGATGATCGAGTGAATTTATTCTCTCTGGAAAAAATAAAAAGCACACACAGCTGTTCTTGGCTGTGTGTGCCGGGAATTCAGAGAACTTTTGCCAAAAAATCTTTTAATCTGGGATTTTTGGGGTTTTCGAAAAACTCCTTTGGAGGAGCTTCCTCCATAATCTGTCCTTCATCCATAAACAGGACACGGGTGGCAACCTCTCTGGCAAAGGCCATTTCATGTGTGACAACCACCATAGTCATACCCTCTTCGGCAAGTTCTTTCATCAGTTCCAAAACTTCGCCGACCATTTCCGGATCGAGCGCGGAGGTCGGCTCGTCAAAGAGCATGACGTCCGGGTTCATGGCAAGCGCGCGGACAATGGCGATCCTCTGTTTTTGTCCTCCGGACAGGCTGTTTGGATAGGCGGACGCCTTTTCTGCCAGGCCGATCCGTGCAAGCAGGCGCATTGCATTTTCATCGGCTTCTTTTTGCCCCATGATACCCAGTTTGACTGGAGCGAGCGTGATGTTTTGCTGTACAGTCAGGTGAGGGAAAAGGTTGAACTGCTGGAATACCATTCCCATTTTCTGGCGGATTTTATTAATATCGCAGCCTTTGGACATCAGATCCGTGCCTTCAAAGATAATCTTTCCTTCTGTTGGGTGCTCCAACAGGTTGAGACAGCGCAGGAAGGTGGATTTTCCGGAACCGGACGGCCCGACAATGACCACTTTTTCCCCTTTTTCAATATGCTGGTCAATCCCCTTGAGGATGAGTTTGTCATGGAATGCTTTTTTCAGGTTCTTAGTGACGATCACTTGCAGAAAGCCTCCTTTCAATAGCCCGCTGTACAGCGGTCATTCCGATTACCAGGATTAGGTAGATGATGGCGGCGATAAACAGTGGGGTCGGTTCAAAAATTCTGCCTTTAATCCCATCAGCTGCCTTGGTCAAATCCCGTACGGCGATCATACCGGCAACGGAGGTCTCTTTGAGCAGGGCGATAAATTCATTGAACAGGGCGGGCAGGATGTTTTTAAATGCTTGGGGAAGGATAATCATCCGCATGGTCTGGGTGTTGCTCAATCCGAGGGAGCGCCCGGCCTCGGATTGCCCTTTGTCAATGGACATGATACCGGAACGGATAATTTCCGCGACATAGGCGCCGGAGTTAATACCAAATCCGACCACTGCGACCAGCAGCCCGTCTGTCAGTGTGGTAAACACTGCCGTGTACAGGATCAAAAGCTGGACGACAACCGGGGTTCCACGAATGACAGTCAGATAAAGGTCGCAGATTTTATCCAAAATCCAGAGCTTTTTGTTATCTTTTGCGTAGTATTTGATCACAGCAATGATCAAACCAATCAGGATGCCGATGACAGTTGCACACAGGGCGATGATTAAGGTGTTGCCCAATCCCTCAAGGTACATTTGCCAGCGGTTGTCTGCAATCACCGCAGTGTAAATGGAATCCCAGATTCCCTGGAAAAAGTTGCCCATAAAATCCTCCCTTTTTCAGCATTGGCTGTTTTGAAAAAATAAGGCTATCAGCAGGCGTAAGGTACGCCTGCTGATGTGCTGTAAGAACCCTATCTTTGCCGTAATCGGCTTATTCTACGACCATATGGTTTTGGACGAACTCATCGATTTTGCCTTCATTCATCAGTCTTTCCAGAGTTTTGTTGAATGCTTCGACCAAATCGGTGTTGCCTTTTTTGCAGGCGATGGCATACTCTTCGTCGGTCAGCTTGTCTTCCAGGACTTCCAGTTCGCCGTTGCTCTTATCGGCGATTGCCTTTGCCGGGAGCTCGTCAATAATGACAGCGTCGCATTTCCCGCTTTTCAGTGCGGTGCCGGCTTCAACGGCGCTTTTAAAACGGAGGACTTCTTTTGCATTGATTTCATCCGTTGCATAGAAATCGCCGGAAGTGGATTCCTGTACGGCAATGACAAGTCCATCCAGATTATCCGCGGTAATTCCGCTGCCCTTTTTGATGATGACATGCTGTGCGGATTTTACATATTTGGTGGTGAAATCGACCTGTTTGGAACGATCCGGATCGACTGTCATTCCAGCCGCGGCAAAATCGCCCTTGCCGGCATTGACAGAATCAATCAGGAGGTCGAAGTTCATGTCGACGACTTCCAGCTCTACGCCGAGGTCTTTCGCGAACTCTTTGGCAATATCCACATCTGCACCGACGACTTCGCCGTTCTCGATGTATTCAAACGGTGCGAAGGTGGCTTCGGTCAGCATGACCAGTTTGCCTTTTTCCTTAATTGCATCAATGGTCGGCGTAGCGGAAGAGGTTCCGGAAGCCGAAGAACCAGCGGATGCAGCGGAAGAACTGTTGTTGGAATCGGAGCCGCACCCGGTCAGAGCCAAAGCCATGGTCATGACCGCTGCAAGCAAAATTGCTAACTTTTTCATATGTCTGTTCCCCTTTAAGTTTGTTGATTTTAGGTACAAACAATATTATACACAGTCTTATCAGGAAATCAAGAAGAAAATGAAAAAATATTCATTTAAATCTAATTTTTATGCACTAGCGGTATTTTGATACATTTCTCTCCTGTGTTTTTGGTTATCTTTACAGGAAATGTGAGGGGTATGTACTTGATTTGAGAAAAGCAGTTGTCTGATCTTGGCGGAGAAAGGGGGTTCAGAGGGATACTATCAGAATATTCATGAATAAAAGAAAACAAAAAAATTTTAAAATATACAGGAAAAGGGATTGACATTTTCAAAGCATAGACGTATTATGATATTAACATATGAACAATCATTCATATGAATTGAGATAAAGGAGCGAGAGGTATGAACATGGCAGAGAAAAATTTTGTCTGTGAAGTTACCGATCCGCATGAATCCATAATTGAACAGGTATCAAAGAATATGCTCGAAGATGACAGGGCTATGGATTTGGCCGATTTGTTTAAGATGTTTTCCGATTCCACCCGGTTGAAAATTCTCTATGCACTCTCTATCCACGAGATGTGTGTCTGTGATTTGGCAGAACTGCTTAACATGGGGCAGTCGGCAATTTCCCATCAGCTTAGGCTGCTGCGTACTTCTAAGCTTGTCAAAACCCGCAGGGAAAAGAAATCTGTTTTTTATTCCCTGGATGACAGCCATGTTGAGGATATTATCCGGATTGGCTATGAACACATTATGGAGGAGGAACTGGAACATGAGTAAATACCGTTTTCTCTTACAGGGCCTGACCTGTTCGCACTGCGCCATGAAAATTGAGGAGAAGATGGGCTCCTATCCCTTTGTAGAGAGCGCTGTGATGAATTTTGTCTCGCAGGAACTGACCATTACCTTAAAGGATGAATCCAAAGCAGAGGAACTTTTGCAGATTGTCCAAAAGACGGTGGACAAGATTGAGGACGGCATCACTGTTTCACTGACGGACGGGGCTTCCCCTGTTTCTGCAGAAAGAGCGTCCTGCGGCTGCGGACATCATCATACTGGGGAATGCGGTCATTCCCATGAGAAAAACTGTCCCGGTGAACACCATCATCATTCCCATGGAACAGAAAGCTGCCCCTGCGGCCATTCCCATGAAAATGCAGTTTCCGGCAACCATAAGACAAAAAAGGTATCCCATAAAAATACGTTTCTGCTAGGATCTTTGATTGTCTCTGCGGTGCTGCTTATCATCGGGATGTTCTTAGAGCAGCAGTGGCTGCGGGCGGTTGTCTATGGGGCGGCGGCTTTGTTGTCCGGCTATAAGATTTACTGGACAGGACTGAAAAGTATTCTCCGTTTGCGCTTTGATGAGAATCTCCTGGTTTTGATTGCAGTTGTCGCTGCATTTTGTATCGGAGAATATCCGGAGGCGGCGCTGGTTTCGCTGTTGTTCCGTGCCGGTAACTTCCTGGAGGACATTGCCGTCAGTCGTTCCAGAAGAGAGATTGAAAGCGTCACAAAAATCCGCCCGGACGATGCCAATCTGGTTCTGCCGGATGGTTCCCATAAAAAAGTGGATGCCCGTGCGCTCACTATCGGCGATAAAATTGCAATTCGTCCGGGCGAGAAGGTCCCGGTGGACTGTGTGGTCTATGAGGGGCATTCCACCGTCTATACCTCCGTGGTTACCGGGGAAAGCCTCCCGGTTGACGTACAGTCGGGCGGTAAACTGCTCTCCGGAATGGTAAATCTGAGTGGCCTGGTTCTTTGTACAGTAGAAAACGTCTTTGAGAAATCCACGGCCTCCCGGATTATCCAGCTGGTTCAGGAGTCCGCCGCGCAAAAGGGGAATACCGAGCGTTTTATTTCCCGGTTTGCAAAGGTCTATACCCCGATTATTATCCTGTGTGCCATCTTGGTAGCCTTTTTGCCGCCCCTGCTTTTCAGCCAGCCGCTTGAGACTTGGGTCATGCGTTCTCTTGTGTTCCTGGTAGCTTCCTGTCCATGCGCCCTGGTCATTTCCGTCCCGCTCTCCTTTTTTGCCGGAATTGGCTCTGCTTCCAAAAACGGCGTGCTTGTCAAAGGCGGTAAGTTCATGGAAATCCTTTCCCATGCCAAAAATGTGGTTTTTGATAAGACCGGAACCCTGACTACCGGCAAGCTAAAAGTCAGCCGGATCGTACCGGAACCGGGATATACACAGCAGCAGGTTCTCCGGATTGCGGCAGCGGCGGAATCCTATTCCAATCATCCGATTGCACAGTCCATTGTTGCACAGGCTGGTGATCTTTCCAGGGCTTCATCGGAAAATTACCAGGAGATCGCAGGAATGGGTATCCGCGTCACAGTAGAGGGCAAGGACGTCCTCTGCGGCGCAAAACGCCTGATGGATCGTTACTCCATTCCAGCTCAGGATACCGACGCCAATATTTACGTTGCGGCGGATGGAAAACTGATTGGGACAATAACAGTTTCCGACCAGCTGAGGGAAGATTCTGCCTCCGCTATCTCTGATCTGCGCAGGCTTGGTGTGGAAAAGACTGTCATGCTCACTGGAGACAATGAAAAAACTGCGGCAAAAATTGCAGAAGAATGTGGTGTGGATGAACACTATTCCTCATTGATGCCTGCCGATAAGGTGGAACATCTTAAGGAGATTAAAGGGCAGGGCGGGGCTACGCTGTTTGTAGGCGATGGGATTAACGATGCCCCGGTTCTCGCCATTGCAGATGTCGGCGTCGCCATGGGTCTTGGGACGGACGCCGCTATTGAAGCGGCAGACGTGGTCCTGATGTCGGATAAACCTTCTTCTCTTGTCCGTGCTGTGGAAATTGCAAAACATGCCATGCGGATTGTAAAATTCAATATTGCTTTTGCTTTGGTGATTAAAATTGGGGTGCTTGCGCTTGGTGTGTTTGGCCTTGCCAATATGTGGATGGCTGTTTTTGCAGACGTTGGTGTTTCCATTATTGCGGTTCTCAATTCCACCAGAATTCTTCTGGGCGGGAAAAAATAAAGAGAAATTGCTGCAAAAAAAACGCAGGGGCATGTGATATGTACCCAGGATTCTGGACACATTAAAAATTGAATTAGGTGCACATGG
>CALDJI010000119.1 GCA_937901805.1 uncultured Clostridia bacterium
CCTGCCGGAGTTGTTCCGACGTATAACCAAAAAACGGACCGCCTGATGCTGTCAAAATGATTTTATTCACCCGGTTAATGGGATTATGCCCGCCTAAAGACTGGAATATTGCAGAATGCTCACTGTCAACCGGCAAAATTTTCACGCCATTGCGCTGTGCGGTTTCCATAACAAGCTTTCCGCCCGCCACCAAAGTTTCCTTATTGGCAAGCGCCAATTGTTTTTTTGTCTCCAGAGCAGCCAGAGTAGGACGAAGGCCCACCATACCGATCACCGAATTCAACACCATATCCGCATCATCCATCGCCGCAAGCTCACACAAGCCATCTTCCCCGCTGAGAACGCGGGTATCCGTATCCGCAATACGCTCTTTTAAATCTTTGGCCGCGTCCTCCTGTACCATACAAGCCACACGGGGACAAAATTCCCGCACCTGCTGTTCCATCAAACCGACATTGGAATAGGCAGATAAACCTAAAACCTGAAACCCATGTTTTCGTACAACGTCCAGCGCCTGTGTTCCAATGGAACCAGTAGAGCCTAAAAGAACCAGTTGTTTCATAAAACTTTCACTCTCTCATGATGAAAATTCAGTCAGCCAGTGCACTGCTTGCTTTCCGGTCTTCCGCTGCGATACGGAAAAGTTCAAAGCGGGTATCTCTTCCGCTTTTGTTGAAACCCCGTCAGCCCGCAATCGGGAAATAATTGACCACTAAAAAGACAAAAGGCGCTACAAACATCAAGCTGTCAAACCGGTCAAGGATTCCTCCATGCCCCGGCATGATGGAACCAAAATCCTTTATTCCGCACTGGCGTTTGATACAGGAAGCGGAGAGATCTCCCAATTCCCCAATAATCGAAGCGGTACATCCCGTCAGGGCAAGCAGCGGATAATGGATTTCGATTGTCATACCGGAAGATGCGGCAATTGCCTGATAAATAAGTCCGGCAGCCACTGCGCCAATGGTGCTGGCAACGACTCCGCCCACTGCACCTTCCCAGGTTTTATGCGGGCTGATATAGGGCGCCATCTTATGCTTACCAAACAGACGTCCGGTAAAGTAAGCGCCGCTGTCCGTAATCCACGCCGCAATAAACATAATAAAACAGTAGAACATACTGTGCTGCGGATGGAGCACCTTCATATAAGCAATGGTACTGAATGCAAAAGACGTGACAAAGGTGGTAAAAAACATAGTTGCCACTTGAGAAACCATGACCCGTTTGGAATCTGCAATTACCACAATAAACTGCGCAATTACATAGAGGAATGTAACTGGCATAACATACCGGCTCAAACCAGACACCATAAAAAAGGGAACCAGTGCGGAAAACGCAAAATTCACAATAGAAAGAGGGATATTTTTCAGTAGGCCATATGCGTGCAGGATCTCATAGGTTGCCATCATACAGATGATGCTGACAATCACATTAAAGACCGGCGTATAGTAAAAAAACAGCGCGGCAAAAAGAATTACAATCAAAATTGCCGCAGTGATAATACGCTGTTTCATGCCCTTATATTCCCCCAAATCTTCTGTTTCTGCTCTGAAATTCCTCAATTGCCGCATCCAGATGCTTTTCTTTAAAATCCGGCCAGAGTACATTCATATCTACAAATTCCGGATCCGGCTGGCCTGCCGTGTAAAGTTCATCTGAGAAAGTCCCTTCGGTAATTTCCTGCACCGAGAGTTTCCTATCCAAAACTTTCTGAACCAGCTTCTGCGCCGCCATCACAATCTCTGCACGGCCGCCATAATTGACCGCCACATTTAAAATCATGCCTGTAGAATCTTTTGTCCGCTCCTCTGCATCCGTCATCATCCGGCGGATATCCTCTGCAAGGGGCCTGCGGTCACCGATAAAACGCACAATAATATCTTTCCTGGTCTGCTTAAACGAATTTTTCAGATAACTGCGCAACAAGTCCATAATCGTTTCCACTTCTTCCTGCGGTCTGGCCCAATTTTCTGTGGAAAAGGCGTAAACAGTTAAAACCTCTACTCCAATTTTTGCGCAATAATTCGTAATTTTCTGGAAAGTATCCGCGCCGACTTTGTGTCCGGCCGTCCGCGGCAGACCTCTCTGCTTTGCCCAGCGGCCGTTTCCATCCATGATAATCCCGATATGGCGCGGCACGCCATCCATTTTCTGTGGTTCACGGCCCATTTTGCCCGTGCCTCCCCATAATGTATTTGAAGCGCAGCCCATCCGGAAAACTCCGCCAGGCTGCGCCTTGTCCGATATCCAGTGTTAGATTTCCATAATCTCTTTTTGCTTTTTGGCGACCACTTCATCGACCAGTTTACAGTATTTATCAGTCAGATTCTGGAAATCTTTCTCAGCCTCTTTCAAATCATCCTCTGTGATTTCAGAGTTCTTTTTCATTGCCTTAAACTTATCAATGCCATCCCTGCGGATAGAACGGACAGCAACCTTTCCCTCTTCACCGTATTTGGAAATCTGTTTGGTCAGTTCCTTTCTGCGTTCTTCCGTCAGCTGAGGGAATGCAATTCTGATAACACGGCCGTCATTCGTAGGATTAATCCCGATATCAGAAGCCATGATCGCCTTTTCAATGGTTTTAAGCGCAGACATATCCCAAGGCTGGATCACCAGGATACGGGCATCCGAAACGGAAACCGCAGCCATCTGATTAATCGGAGTAGGTGCTCCATAATAATCCACAAGTACTTTATCCAAAACTGCCGGATTGGCACGTCCTGCACGGATGGTGGCAAGTTCCTTTTCAAGAGCATGCACGCTCTTCTGCATTTTTTCCTCAAAAGGTTTGTACTGTTCGTTCATAGGGGTGTTCCTCCTGTATCTGCTTATTTTACGAGAGTGCCAATTGGCTCTCCTTTGACTGCTTTCACAAGGTTTTCCGGCTGTTCAATATTAAACACAAGGATGGGGAGGTTATTATCCCTGCATCACCGCCAGCTCTTTATTGAGGACCTCGCTGAAAGTCAGCTCCTCATATTTCACAGCATCGGCATATTTATGCGGATCCTTGTCATAAACCCCGTCCACCATAGTGGCCTTAAAGATGATATCCGCGTCAATTTCTGCTGCACGCAGTGCAGAAGCGGTATCCGTCGAGAAAAACGGGTTACCAGTTCCACACCCAAAAATGACAACCCTTCCCTTTTCCAAATGGCGCACTGCGCGGTTGCGGATATAGGGTTCTGCCACCTGCTGCATGGAAATCGCCGTCTGTACACGGACAGGGACGTCCAACTGTTCCAGAGCATCCCCCAGTGCGAGTGCATTCATTACTGTGCCGAGCATACCGATATGGTCGGCGCGGGTTCTATCCATTTGTCCGCTTGAACGCCCTCTCCAGAAATTGCCGCCGCCGACAACGATACCAATTTCCACACCAAGCTCCGCACATTCTTTGATGTATTTGCAGATATTCAAAATCACATCAAAATCAAGGCCGAATTTTTTTTCCCCAGCAAGCACTTCTCCGCTGAGTTTAATCAGGATGCGTTTGTATTTCAAAGACATCGAAATCACTCCCTAGTTTTCTCTCTTTGTTATTGTACAATAATGAAAGTTTGATGTAAAGAGAAAAATAAAAGCTTCCTCTTACCGCAAAGTTTTTCAGGATTCCGTTCTATCTTCCTACAGGAAGAGATTGCATGTTTTCTCTTTCCGCAGTATACGGCCGCTCCGCTCCATACTATGGGGCCATACCAAACCGCTATCTATAAACCGCAGTATGGTGGCTTGTCCGCATGTCTTTTATTCCAAAATGGTTGATTGCAGAAAAATCTTACCGATACATCTTTCTTTGTACTAACTCTTACAAATCTATGGATTTGCAGTTTTTTGACGCCTCTATTTCCCGAAGTTCTTGCAGCAGATTCACATATTTTCATATTGTCTGAAAATCCCAAAAGCTCTTCTTTCACAGCCAAATGTACTTACTAACTGGGATTTATCTAAATAATCCACACAAGAAATGCTGCAATTAAACCACATAGTACAGTTATGCTCCCCAAAATCAAACATACTATAGAAGAAATATTGTCCTCTTTATAACCATCTATATAACTATACTCCGGATTGCTTTTATCATACCATATTTTTACTTTATCACCACTTTTATATTGGCAATATGTTGTTCCAAAATTAATTTCGACTTTTATAACTTCCTTTCCAACTACATATTCATAGGTTGGAAAATAAGTACGTCTTAGATTTTTACTAGCTGACATTGAACTAACATTAACAACCTTTCCATACGTTTTTTGTACACATCTACGTTTTTTATCCCTTTTAATTTTAAAATAGCAATATCCTTGATTTGCAAAAAAACTTCCTATTAAACAAAATAACAATGGAAGAACTATTCCAACCATTATTTTTTCTATAAAAGTCATAATATCACCTACCAATAAAATTCCAATTTATCGTTATCTTTATTAAACATTATATCATTAGAAAATTAGGTAGTCATTCTTTTTCGGACATTGAAAAAAACTATTTTTCAAAAATTGATATGGTTTGGTATAAGTCGTTATATAGGGCTCTTTCATTAACTATAATATCGTTTTGAATTTTTTCTTATGAAATTGATGTTAATCCATTAAATGTAGTAACTTTGGGCTGTTTTGGCTAAAGGTATCTTTTTGAAAAGATTAAAGCCCTCTGCCAAAATTGGCAGAGGGCTTGGAGCGGATAGCGGGAATCGAACCCGTAACCTCAGCTTGGGAAGCTAATATTTTACCATTAAACTATATCCGCACGTCTATTTTAGTATTATAGAAGATTCTTTCTAAAATTGCAAGAGGATTTTAATTTTTTTCTTTTTTCCCTTCCAAACTATCAAAAAATTAACAGATTTATATCAACATCTCCTGGTATGGTACATAGGATAACAATGAGTTCGATTTTATAAATATGGAGGAATTTCTCTATGCCCATTATCTATTTAAGCCCTTCCACCCAAGAGTGGAACCCCTATGTAAACGGCGGCAACGAAGAATACTACATGAACTTAATTGCCGATGCAATGGAACCATATCTGCGTGCAAACGGAATCCAATTTATCCGCAATACTCCGGACATGACAGCAGCTTCTTCCATACGGGCATCCAACGCAGGGAATTATGATTTGCATGTTGCACTGCATTCCAATGCGGCACCTGCGGGACGGGAAGGGCAAGTCCGCGGGAGCGAAGTATATTATGCCGCTGTCAGTCGGAATGGAAAACGAGCTGCCGACATTATTGTCAACAATCTCAAACTAATTTACCCGGATCCCAATCGGGTGCGTGCACTGACAACGACAAATCTTGGTGAAGTCACCAAAACAAAGGCTCCTGCTGTCTTAATTGAATTTGCCTACCATGATAACCCGGAAGATGCACAATGGATTCGAGATAATATTGATGCAATTGCCCAAAACGTTGTCCTCTCTTTAACGGAATATTTCGGTCTCCCCTTTGTAACACCCTCTCCAATCCGATACGGGAGAGTTCGGGTTTCCCCTGGAAGTTCCCTGAATATCCGTTCACGTCCATCTTTGGACGCACCCGTTATCCGCAGGGCATATAACGGAGAAACAGTAGCCATTGTCGGGCAAACAGACGGATGGTATGTTGTTGAGATTGACGATGTTATTGGGTATGCTTACAGCGACTACATTGTAATGCCGTAATCTTCCAAAACAGGCGCAGGGAATTCCCTGCGCCTGTTTTTATTCGCCGACTACGATTTTATTAGGAGCATGTGCACGCAGCGGACAAAATTGAGAAGCCGTACACCCTACCATGGAATTATACGCGCAGTTCTCTCCATCCGCCGTATAAACCTTCCCATCTTCAGACGAATAGTGGACATCAATACTATACTCCATCTGCATGGATGGGCAAAAACCATCATAGGAAACCCATTTTTCCATTCTACTCACCTTTGCTTTAAGAATCTTTCCAGAAATTACTTTCTATTTTGATTATAGCATGTCCATTTCCCTGTTACAAGAAATTTCCTGTAAGATAAAATGGAAAAATATTGAAATAAATCCAGGGATTTATTGTGAAATTGAAAACATAATGTTAAATCATACAGATTTTCACTTTATTTTTTAAAGAAAATATGGTTTTAGCATGATTTTTTTTAAGAGATATGTTATAATGGAAAAAAGCTGATAGAAAGAATGGCAAAAGACATATACTTCTATGGTATGTCCGCCCAAGTGGACGGCCAATTTTATTTCAGCCAACTTTGCCAATAGGAGGAATCGATATGTTTGAACTAAATAAAAAAAGAACCAGCGATGATGTTGATCTTCTGTTTTCTGATTGGTATGACGATATGACTTTGCTTGCTCTGGAAGAAGGAAAAACAGATGCACATATCTATGTGGACAATTTGAATTTTGCCCATGTCGCGATTATCCTTCGTGGTTTCCGTATGAGAATTGCCGGCGATCCGTTGGATAAAAGTGTTGTAGAATCTGTAGAAGAATTTTTTAACACTGTCTTAATTGGAAATCAGGATCCTGATTTGCCAAAATACCTGATTATTTACTATCAGGAGCCCGAATGGCAGAACGTCCTGCTGGATATTCTCTCAAAACTCGATCCAAAATACTTTGCCCGTACTTATTTCCGCTTAAATATGCTGGATCATATTCCCGATGTCTCTCTGCCGGATGGGCATCATTTTGTGGATATTGAAGAAGTTTACAATACCATGCAGGATTACGAAAATTATGACATTGTTGTACGGGAAATGCAGTCAGAGATCTCGACACCCGAAAATTTCTTGAAATACTGTTTTGGTGTTTGTACAGTCAAAGATCATACTATCACCGGATGGGCAATGGCCGAATATGTAAATCTTTCTGGATGTGAAGTCGGTTTCGGCGTTTCAGAAGGATATCAGGAGACAGAAAACACAGCTCCGGCTCTTATTGCTGAGTTTATGCGCAGAGCAAAAGATCGCGGCCTGCAATATGTAGGATGGAGCGGATATAAGCACAACACATTTGGTTCTGAAGCAGTACAGGCTGCCGGAATGAAGCATACAAAAGATTATCCCTGCATTTATGCAGATCTATAATCAAAAAAACAAAATCCCCTCCTGTTTAAAAAAAGCAGGAGGGGATTTTTATCAAAAAAGGGAGCCTTTTGAAAAAGGCCCCCTTTTTATTTTCCTATTTACTGGCAAATTTATTGAGCAATGTCATAATCAGAATAATCACAACAATGACAATGAAAATTCCCAGCATTCCCCAGCCCATAATGGGAAGAGAATTCAAAAATGCTCCGAAATCGATTTTCATAGATGTTCTCCTCCTATCTGGCAACCAGGCTCAAAATTAAACCGCCCGCGATAACAGACGCAATCTGTCCCGAGACATTTGCGCCGACCGCATGCATCAACAGGAAGTTTTGAGGATCCTCTTTCAAGCCCATTTTATGGATGACGCGCGCGGACATTGGGAATGCAGAAATACCTGCCGCACCTACCATTGGGTTAATCTTCTTTTTGGTAAACAGGTTGAGGAATTTCGCAAAGAACACACCGCCGACTGTATCAAAGATAAAGGCAATCAGACCAAGACCCATGATCAGCAGAGTCTCCGGAGTAAGGAAATATTCCGCCTGCATTTTTGTAGCAATCGTGATACCAAGTAAAAGGGTAACCAAATTGGCAAGCGCGTTCTGAGCAGTCTCGGAAAGAGAATTGAGCACGGATCAAGTTTCCAAACGTCAAAAAGCCAATCAGCGAAACAGAACGCGGAGCGACAATTCCCGCTACCATCGTAATCAAAATCGGGAACAGGATTCTTGTCATTTTGGAGACGTTTTTCTGTTCATAAGGCATACGAATCATACGTTCTTTTTTGGTAGTGATTAAACGGATGACCGCCGGCTGTACAATTGGAACCAGCGCCATATAAGAATAGGCGGCGACAATAATGGCGCCGATATACTTGGATTCGAAATAGTTCGCGGCAAAGATGGAAGTCGGACCGTCTGCCGCGCCGATAATACCAATAGAGGCAGCATCCCTGATATCAAACCCAAACAAAGACGCCAAGCTGATGGTAAAGAAAATACCAAACTGAGCCGCCGCGCCGAACAAAATCATTTTTGGATTGGAAAGAAGCGGGCCAAAGTCGATCATGGCTCCGATTCCGATGAAGAGCAAAAGCGGAAACAACTCATTTGCAATACCGCTGTTAAACAGGATGTCAATAACACCCTCTTCTGTGCCAGTATCATATGTTTGCGTGACCGCACCGGAAAGCGGAAGGTTGACAAGGATTGCTCCAAAGCCCATTGGCAGCAGCAACGTCGGTTCCATCTCTTTCTTGATTGCAAGATAGATTAGGATACCGCCAATGACCCACATGACCATTTGCTGCCAGGTAATGTTGAGTACATTTGAAAATAGATCTCCCATAAATCCCATCCTTCAGTTTAATTTTATCAATCAATCCAATAATCACAGAGAATGATTTTGGATTCATTTCCATACAGAGAAATCTCCGCAAAAAAAGACCTTTATGACAGGGTGCTCAAAGCAGCTGTCATAAAAGTCTCGCTTTTTAAAGTATGTGCAGATTTTTACAAAATCGGTATGGTGCGACATACTACGGAGCATCCGCAAGCTACTCCCCTTTATGAAAAGATGTTTGCTTTTTCTTAACAAAACAAATTATATCGGTTCCGAACAAACTTGTCAAGAAAATTGTTTCTAAAATGCCTCTCCAATAAACGGGGCGGATTGCTGACTTTTTGCTTTTTCCGGATTTAATAATCCCTCAAAAATCACCTGCAGTATTTTTATACATTCTTCCTGGTAGCAAAAGGCCCCGTTTTCATGTACCCAAAGCAGGCTTATCCCATTCATGGCATAGATAATTGTCTCTACAATATCTTCTGCCTTCAGAGTATTGATAATTTTCCCCGATAACTGTGCTTTTTGAATTAAATACACATAGTTTTTCCACTGTGCCGCATGATGCGGCGTAATTTTTTCCACTCCGCGATCCGCATGACGTTTGAGCGCTATCCGTAAAATTTCCGGGCCCAGATCCGCAATATAATCCAAAAATATTCGGACAATTTTCTGAAACAGCTGACGGCAAATATCCGTAACCGAAACGTTGCGGTATCCCTTTTGGCGGATCATACCGACCGCCGTATTGACAATTTTACTCCTTGTGCTCTGTTCAGCCATAATTTCATCTCCCTATTCCCTGCATTATACCCCAAAGCCCTGGGAATCCGCAAGTTTTCCTTTTGCTTATAATTTTTACTTATTTTAAATCGATGAATATTTAACAAAGTCTATATTCTGTGCTATAACAAAACTATACACTATACAGTTTCGTATTTCTGTTTCGATTACCTTACTAGAGAGGAGAATTTTTTATGAACAAAACAGCAATTATCACCGGCGGTTCCAGGGGAATCGGGGAAGCTATGGTTCTGAAACTGGGAGAAATGGGATACGACGTCGTCATCAATTACCGCAGCGACAGCAGCAAAGAATTGAGTGAAAGCCTGGTGGCAAAGCTGAAAAGCGAATATGGCAGAGACGGCCTTACTGTCCAGGCAGACGTCAGCCGCTATGAAGACTGCAAAAACTTGTAGAAGCCGCGGTCGCAAAGTTTGGCGACGCAATTGATGTTCTTGTCAACAATGCCGGAATTACGAACAACTGTAATTTTATCGACATTACAGAAGAACAGTATACCCGTGTCCATTAACACGAACCTGATGAGTTTCCCTGCATATGTGCCACCTGTCTCTTCCGTATATGGTGAAAAACGGCGGGCCTATTATCAACACCTCTTCCATCGGTGGTTTGACGGGCGTCCCCAATCAGGCGGATTACTGTGCTGCGAAATCCGGCGTCATTGGCCTGACCAGGGCTTTGGCGGTGGAATTTGCCTGCCAGAATATCCGCATTAATGCAATTGCTCCGGGTATGATCTGGACGGATATGCTCCGCGTCGTCAATCAGGATGAAGTTCAGGCACTCAACCTCTCCATCCCAATGGGAGAAACCGGGGATGTAGATGATATTTCTGAATGCATGGAATATCTCATCAACGCGAAGTATGTCACCGGACAGGTCATCTCTCCAAACGGCGGCATTGTCATGCCCGAAGTTTTCTTTTCCAGAAAAAACCACCTCTTTCCCACAGGAAAGAGGTGGTTTTTTCATTAACCGGTTTTATAAAAAATCGGGACAGCGACACTGTCCCGATTCAAAAACACAATTTTTCAATAAGGGCTTACGCCTTATTGACAGAACCGAAAAGTTCCATCTTCTCTTTGACTTTTGCCTTGATTGCCTCAAAGCCCGGTGCAAGGAGTTTCCGCGGGTCAAAGCCTTTCCCCTGCTTATCCTTACCGGCCTCGATATACTGACGGGTAGCCTCTGCAAAGACAAGCTGGCATTCTGTGTTAACGTTGATTTTTGCAACGCCGAGAGAGATTGCAGTTTTAATCATATCGTCAGGGATACCGGTACCGCCATGCAAAACCAGAGGAATTCCATTGGTTGCTTCCTGGACTTTTGCAAGGACATCAAAATTGAGGCCTGTCCAGTTTGCCGGATACACGCCGTGGATATTGCCGATACCAGCGGCAAGAATGTCCACACCCAAATCCGCAATCATCTTGCATTCGTTCGGATCTGCCACCAGCTCTTTGGTCTTGGCAATGTTTTCTTCAATCGGATAGTGAGAGCCGTCAAACATGACGGAAGAGAAGCCGGCCTCGATGCACTTCTTCGTGCCCTCGTAAGTACCATGATCCAGGTGCAGAGCAACTGGAACGGTAATACCAAGTTCTTCAATCATACCGTTTACCATGCCTACAACCGTTTTAAATCCGCACATGTATTTGCCTGCGCCCTCGGAAACACCGAGGATAACCGGAGAATTGCATTCCTGTGCAGTCAAAAGGATTGCCTTGGTCCATTCCAGGTTGTTGATGTTGAACTGGCCGACAGCATATTTGCCAGCTTTTGCCTTCTGGCACATTTCAGTAAGAGATACTAACATTTTAAACAGCCTCCTATTAAAATTCGGATGTAAACTCTACACATATTATACGTGATTGACAGGAAAAAATCAAACCATTTTTCTATCAGCCGTCCCTGCCGGCTGGCCGGAGGATTCTGCCGCAGTCTTCGCAGCGGAGACAGGAAAAGCTGAAATTGTTTAAAAACCGCTCCCCTTTTTTGATTTTCAGAAGTAAAAACCTGTTTTTTTCCTGAAAACGCATGGATTTGCTGAAAAAATCAGCTTTCATTCTTCCTGATTTTTATTTGCAAGTGCTTTCGGAATGTTGTATCATAAGAGTGCCTTATTTTGGGCAAAAATCACCAAAAGGTGTGAATCAGTATGTCCTATAACAGGAAGACAAAAAGTGAAACAAGACACACACTGGAACTGATCGGAAAAATCAGGCTCCCCTTACTGCTGAAGGCAGCTCTCATCGGAGCCGGAGGCGGATTGATCGTCTGCTCGTTCCGATACCTGCTCTCTCAATCGGAGACCTTCGTCCGCAGTGTATTCCATTTTATACGCGGACATCTGATCTGGCTGCCGCTTTTATTCCTTTCCTATCTTGGGATTGGGCTGTTGGTTGGGTGGATTGTCAAATCCGAACCCATGATCAAGGGCAGCGGTATCCCACAGGTAGAAGGACAGTTGATAGGTGCTTTTCACATCAACTGGCTGCCGGCCTTGCTAAAAAAATACTTGGGCGGACTGCTGTCCATTGGCTCCGGGTTGTTCCTCGGAAGAGAAGGCCCCTCTATTCAGCTTGGCGCCCTATCCGGCCAAGGCGTCGCCGATTTTCTGCACTGCCCGGACTATGAGAAAAAAATCCTAATCACTTGCGGAGCAAGCGCCGGGCTTTCCGCGGCCTTCAGCGCCCCGCTGGCAGGCGTTCTGTTTGCGTTGGAGGAAATCCATAAAAATTTTTCCAGCGTTATTCTGCTGACTTCCATGGTGTCTTCGGTCTGTGCATCTGTGGTTGCGGGAATCCTGTTTGGGACAACGCCAAGCCTTTATGTCGGGCAGCTTTCCCCGCTGCCGGTGAACCTCTATCTTCTGGTCGCACTGCTTGGGGTTGCCCTTGGTCTGTTTGGATTCCTTTACAACCGGATACTGCTGAAAACACAGTCTCTATATGCAAAAATCCGCCGGTTTACGCCCTTTTCTCAAATCCTGATCCCATTCCTGCTGCTGATCCCAGTAGGACTGCTTTTCCCGCAGCTGCTGGGCGGCGGACACCACATTATCACCCTGCTGGAGACGCAGTCTTTCCCGCTTGCTACCCTGCTGCTCTATCTGGCTGTACGGTTTCTTTTCTCCATGATTTCCTACGGCGGCGGAGCGCCCGGCGGAATCTTCCTCCCCTTGCTTGCCCTAGGCGCTTGTTTTGGCGCACTATTCGGAAACAGTGCGCAGCTGATCCTGGGTTTTGAAAAGACTTATGTCCTCAATTTTATCGTCTTTGCTATGGCGGGATTTCTAACTGCCGTTGTACGCTCCCCGATTACGGCAAGTATCCTGATTACCGAAATGAGCGGCAGTTTCCGCAATTTTCTGCCCGTGATCCTGGTCTGCCTGCTCGCCTATGTAACCGCACAGCTTTTACCCGAACAGCCCATCTACGAATCTTTGCTGCAGAGAATGCTCCCAAAACATCAGCGGCCCTATAATTCTACAGGCAAAGAAATTATTGAACTAACTGTAGAGCCTGGCAGTTACATGGAGCACATGCGAATCAGAGAGCTTGTCCTGCCGAGGGAAAGCCTGTTGGTTGCGATTCACCGAGGTTCCCTGGAAATAATTCCGAAAGGAGATACGATGTTGGAAGCCCAGGACAATTTGATCGTGCTGACAGACGGTGCCTTTCTGAATGAAGTGCGATCCAAGTTGGAAAGCGCAGCAACCGGATCCTCTGTTTCCTGAAAAAATCCCTATTCGAACCGTTCGTTTTTCAGCGTTCCTTTTGATGTTTCCTATACAGTCCAGTACATCACCCTTTATATGCAGTCTGTCCCCAATCCCGTCCACTGGCAGGCAAGCCTTTCCTCCAGTTTTCCGAGTTGGAAAACCAACACCTGATTCTCTTTGGGGAAAACTACAAATCCAATCGGCGCTGGAGACAATCACTGCACGACCGCAAACTCCGATGCGGACACATCGCGAAAAAGACAACGCTGTATAGACGAGATCACTGGCTTTTTCTACTTTTTCCAGATTCCTCTTATCCAAAAATCCCGCTGCACCGTTATCCCGTTTCATGGGGATGTCAACTGGTCCCTATGCCTGTTTATAAAAAGGAATTCATTGAAAACCCCGGGAAATAAAATTGAAAAAAATTCAATCGGGTTCTTCCCAAAAAATCAACTTAAAAAACAGCCCGTGTGCAGGATTATCTGCACACGGGCTGTTTTTACCTATACTGCAAAACCGGGATTATTCTTTCTGCTGTGCTCTCGCTTTTTCCGAGAGCCAGAGCAGGATATAACCTGCAATAAAAAGTGCTGCCAGAGCCAGAACCCCATAGGTGGAAGTTCCGAACAAAAATGCGCAGACGGCAATGAGCATGGGACCGAAAAAGTCCGCAAATTTTCCGAAAATATCAAAAAAGCCAAAGTATTCGTTGGATTCTTCCTTTGGAATCATCTTGCCAAAGCAGGAACGGGACAGGGACTGTATCCCACCCTGGCACATCCCAACAGCAACGGCAAGCACCCAGAATTCCCAAGCCTTATCGAGCTGATAGCCAAAGATACAGATTCCAATATAGATGAGGATAAAAATCCGAATCATCCGGATGGAGCCGAATCTCTTTGCCAGACGGGCACTGTAGATTGCGCAGGGGAATGCAACCACCTGGGTGAGCAGCAGTGCCAAAATCATACTTGTATCCCCGATGCCAACCTCCGCGCCATAGGTGGTCGCCATGGAGATAATCGTATATACACCGTCAATGTAGCAGAAATAGGAGAGGATATAGAACAAAAGACGCCTGTCCTTTTTGATTTTTCCAAAGGTTTTCCCCAGCCTGCGGAAAGCATCCCGTACTTTTCCCCTGCGGTTTTGCAGATAATATGTCTGCCGGACATTTTTAAGCAGAGGAACGGTCAGGGCAACCCACCAGACCGCTGTAATTAAAAAAGAAATCTGCGTAGCGAGCATGGTGCTCAGACCAAAGGGCTTTGCAAAAATCAGGACAATCCCAATGAGAAACGGGATACAGCTCCCAATATAGCCCCAGGCATATCCATGGGAGGAGATCCTGTCCATCCGCTCATCTGTTGTCACATCAGTGAGCATGGAATCGTAAAAGACATTGCACGCAGAATACCCCAGTCGCGCAACCACAAAGAAAATTAGAAACGCCATCCAGTTCCCCGTCAGGCTCAGCAGGATCAAACCGCCCACACCCAATATCAGGAAAAAAACGAACAGCCGCTTTTTCATCCCCTAATAGTCGGCAATAGCCCCCAATATAGGAGAAAGCACTGCCAGAATTAAAACTGACACTGCAGTCACAGTTGCCCAGATGCCGGAAGCATAGACGGTATCAACCTGTGCGGAATCTGTAAGGCCTTTGAAAAAAATCGGGATGGTAGTGGACACCAGAAGAATAAACGCGGAATTTGCAATGTCGTACAAAATCCAGCTTTTTTCTGTCCGGGTTATCTTGTTGTCATTCATATTCTTACCTGCCATTCACAAAAAATTTAAAGTTTTGTACATGCTTATTTTACACGAGTCTGTTTTGCAAAGCTAGCCCTTTCCTGTATAATATAAGTTAGATTTTTTGTATTTTCCATTTTTAAGATAGAGATTTTATAGAGGAGATGATCCAATGGCCGATTTTGTAACCCATACCGTATTTGGAGAACGAATGATTCCAGAACTTCCCGCTACAGCGCAGCGCGTCTTCCACCAGCATCCCGCCGCCTATTACTGGGGCTGCCAGGGACCGGACCTGCTCTTTTTCCGAAAGGCGCTGTTCGGTTCCGGACCGTTATACAAATACGCTTCGCTGATGCACAATGAAAAAAATACAGAGTTATTTTCCCGTATGCTCCAGTATATCGACGCGCTGGACGACAAGGACAGGGACGCCGCCCTCTCCTACTTTTACGGATTCCTCTGCCACTATGCGCTGGACAGTGAAATTCATCCATACGTCTATTGCAGGCAATATGAACTGGCGGAAAAATATCCCTCGGTCAGCGGTTCCGCCCTGCACTGCCAGATCGAAACCGACATTGACAGCGCTTTGTATCCCCGGCTGAAAAAAGAGCCGGTCACCTCTTTTTCTCCGGAAAAGCTGTACACAATTTCCAAAGAGGACTGTTGTCATCGCTCGGATATACACCTACCTGCTCAAAAAGGTATACGGGCAGTCCGTCCCCTATGAACAGATTGTCAAATGCTTTTCGGACATGCTTACTATCCAAAAGCTGCTGTTTTCCGGTTCCAGGGCCGTTTTCGCAGCAACCAAGGGTATTGATACGCTGATATGCTCCAAAAACCTGGTTTCCTCACATGTCAAAGGGAAAGAGC
>CALDJI010000120.1 GCA_937901805.1 uncultured Clostridia bacterium
TCCTACATCAGGGGGTATTTTGTCACTGTCCGTTTTTACTGGTTCAGTTCAAAACGTGGTGTGGAATAACTTGTGCCGCTGCGCGCTGATTGGGGAGAGGGACCGTTGGGACTACTGGGACAGAACAGAATCCACGCCATTCTGTCTTAAGTGAGTTCTCCAGAAGCAGATGTACAAATGGCTCCTGTTGTACCTCCAGCTGATACCATGTTGCTCCGCATATTTCATCAGGGAATACCAATACGCCATGTCCTGTGTTATACTCTTGCCCGTGCAGGCGGATGTGGTCCCATCTCATTTGGCTGCTGCTGGTAGCTTCAAAAATAACCAATAAGGTGTATTGTGCTCCTGCGACGGCATTTTCTCTGGCAACTTGGGGGGATTGTATGGGACACAGAATATGGTATAATATTTGGCAAATAGCCAAGAGCCCAGCCAGGACAAGAGAAGGTGACGAAATTGAATGACCGTAAAAAAATGATTATGGATGCGTTCTGGAAACTGCTGGAGGAGATGCCATACAACAAAATTTCAGTAAGACTGATTGTGGAGCGCTGTGGTGTAAATCGGAACACTTTCTATTATTATTTTCAGGATATCCCAGCCCTAGTAGAAGAAATTTTGAATGGACAGATAGACCTTTTGATTGCAAGGCATTGCAGGGTAGGTTCTCTGGAAGAGTGTATCTCCCTACTGGCCCATTTTTTTGTGGAAAATAAGAAAATTGCATCTATATTGTGCACTCCCGCGGGACGTATTTATCAGCCACTTGGATTGCCTTCTTTATCGCCTCACAGATCTGTATATTACCAATATTACATCCGCCTTAAACCTGCATGTGGAACACAAAGAGCTAGTGGTTCGTTTCTTCAAGTGCCTTCTGGTAGGGTCGTTTCTTGACTGGCTTGACCATGGAATGTCCTATGATCTGCAGCGCGAGTGCATGCTGATTTGCAGACAGCAAAAGGGTGCAAGCCTTCAGTTCCTGCTGCATGCGTCCAGCGGAGGGTATTCTGAGGGCTTGGTGGAGCTGTAATCAAATTTAATATTACTTTATTATAGGCAAACGCCCTGCAACTGCCCGATAAAATCGGACACTTGCGGGGCGTTTGCCCGTATTTTGCCGCTGGATGTATTGCTATAATGATGGAAGAGAGACAAGGGATATCGGCAAACCCATTTTGAAGGGATAACGGAGCTGCTGTAGTAAATGCTGTGGTGACCACTGCTGCAAGAAGCAGAATGCCCCCCCGCATCAATGAAAATATACACAACACTTTGAAATGGCTGGCGTGCTTTTTATGGTATGTAGAGGAGTATGACAATGGGAAAAGATCCAAAAATACAATCTACTGTTCCAATGAAGATAGCAAAGCATGGCTATATTATACTATCAGTGATCCTATGTGCTTTGGGGATGGTCAGAATTGCCTTGCCGCAGTTCCCGGCGGAAAGATTCAGTCAGCTTTGCGGCGGTGCCTTTATTGCGTTTGGGTGTATTCGACTGATTGGCTTTTACTCCAAAGACTTATATCGGCTGGCATTTCAGTACGATTTTGAATTTGGTATTTTGGTTGTGAGTCTGGGTGCGTTAATTTTTATAAAACCTGGAAGATTTGTTGGACTGACCTGCATTTTGATGGGAAGCTTAGTTTTGGCAGACGCACTTTTCAAGGTCCGGATCACACAGGATGCCAAGAGCTTTGGGATCGAACAGTGGTGGCTGCTGCGAATCATTGCCATTGCGACATCTGTATTGGGGGGGGCACTTGTGTGTTGCTTTGGTACACAGCGGAATATCTTGTTTGGCCTCACATTGATCGCTGAGGGAGTTTTAAGCATCTCCACAGCACTTGTTTTAGTCAAAATTATTCAATATCAGGTAAAAGAGTAGGAGGGATGGCACAGAATAAACCTGTGAGGGCGGTGAACATGGCTATGTACTCCAGCCACAAAGGGAGGAGGAACTATGTATGCCGGCATCGGAACGGTACTGGCAGGGGCTTTAAGCCTCTAGATTTAAATGGGGCGGTCAGCAAAGGGAACGAGATGCTGGGGCGCCGTTAGACAATAAGATTCAAGTAGCTGACGGTTTCTGTGCGTCCCCAAACCGTGCACTGAGGATACAGATGCTTAGGCTCAACAGATAGCATATTATAGGAAACCGGACAGAAGACAGAGAAATACAGGAAATAATGGAATGACATGATAAGATAAAAGAAACGGCCGAACCAGACTGTGCTTCAGATGATTCGGCCGTTTTACGCACTGTGCTCAGCCCAGATGGGAAGAGATATGCTGCCCAGATGCTGTAAACTATATTGCATAAATATTCTCTTTAAATCTGCATGAAACATCAACTGAGGAGAAGAAAACAAATGACTGATTTGGATATCTGTGCTCCGTCAGCGGAGCTTCAAGGCTGTTTGCTGGAGCATCAGGAGGAGCTTTTAATACACACCATTCAGTTCCATGATTTGATGAATCGATATGAATCAGCAATCAAAGAAGTCTATACAAAGCTGGAGATATTGAAAAATGATTTTCATCTTCATAACAACAGAGACTGTATCACGATGATCCAGACACGTATTAAAACGCCTGTAAGTATCCTAAATAAGCTGAAAAGGAAAAATATTCCGATCAGCATGGAGTCTATTCGCACCGAACTGAATGATGTGGCCGGGATTCGTGTGATTTGTTCCTTTATTGACGATATCTATATGCTTGCGGAAAAGCTCCGTAATCAAGATGACATCAACATTGTGTCGATCAAGGACTATATTCAAAACCCAAAGCCCAATGGGTATCGCAGTTATCACATGATCATGGAAGTGCCGGTATTTTTTTCGGAGGCAAAAGAGTACGTAAGGGTCGAACTCCAGATCCGGACGGTTG
>CALDJI010000121.1 GCA_937901805.1 uncultured Clostridia bacterium
GAATGAATTCCAGGGCCTGCTTGTATTTGGCGTATTTGTAGCCGGGGTGGTTGAGAAAGAACTGCATGATCTCACAGCGGTCATATTTCTCGCAGTCCGCGCAGGTAATGTGGCCTTTAGTCAGGCAGCATTTCTTCATCCTGCATTTGGCCCGGCTCAAATCCCGAGAGCCGTCCAGATACCCCGGTTTGCAGCCCTTGCAGGTCTTCTCAAATTCACGGCAGGTCTTGCGGTAGGCGCCACAGCAACCGATTTTCTCTGTGTCATTCATAGGGAGGAGTTCCCTTCAGTGCGATAGATCTTCAGAAAATCGCTGATGCTTTCTTCGACTGCATGTAGGGACGCTTCATCGCCCTCTGATAAATGATTCAGAAACTCTTCATCAGAAAAATGGATGGAGAAATGGTTTTTCGCTGCGGAGACCGCCACATATCCCTCATTCATCTTTTTCCCCACCAGCCACATGGGCATAGAGAAGGATATCTTATTGGTCAGCTGGGCATATTCCGCATTCATAAATTCAATAAATGCGCTAATGGGTCGCTGTTGCTCCTCGTTTAACGATGCAACATACTCAGAAACTGAAGCTACACCCATATGGCACCTCCATAGTTCAAAATGAAAATAAAATCAAGCGTTAAACGCAGAAAAACCGCCATTTTAGACGGTTTTCTGACAAAGTTGGTCCGAGTGGGGAGACTCGAACTCCCGGCATCTTGCTCCCAAACGTGTGTCGGAACTTTCAGACGGCACTCTGCCGCCCTCTTTGGACCTTTCCGCCGCTCCGGCAATTCCTCTTTGACACTCTTTTGCCCTGCGTGTTTCAAGCAAAACTTTCTCCTTTTGGGATGGGTGTGGGATTGGATTCTGTATATTAAAAGAAGTGCCGTCCGGGATGGCAGTAATAGCGGGCCAAATCACCGCAGAGAGGGCGCAGAAAATGCGCCGCATAAACAAAGAATAAGCCGTCTGAGTGTGCGGCAGAGGTATGGCGGTTGTTTCTTGTCACAAATTCGGAAATGGACAAGAACATATTGAGAGCTCCTCGAGAGCAAGATGTTACCCTATGGCATCATCATCAAGGGAACTAACGTGGCTTGGCATACAGGCTGACCTCATTCATACCAGGGCCTGCAAACTAAAGTGCGAAAAATTCTTGACACGACCGCGCACGGTGGCAAAACCCTATGAGCTGATTCAAAAGATGCGGGTATAATGTAGACAGAAAGGAAAAAGCGTTACCGATATGGACAGCCGCCATACCAGTAACGCTTTTATTTCGATGAATGCGAAGTGGATCATTGATCAAGGAAAAATGAATCGATGTCCTCGGCGGACGAAAGGATTTCGGACTCCTTCACCCCGGCGGCCTCTGCAAGAAGGATCGAGTGAAGAAAAGCAGTGCGAAAATCGGGAGCGAAGGCATGATCGATCAATGCGTAGAACTGCGTACTCTGCGCTTCCAGTTCCGACAGATACTCTGCATATTGCTTCTCCAGTTCTTCGTCCAAGCGATATTGGGACTCAATGAACTGGGCAACCAGCGCCTGCTCCTTCCGATAGAGCATCAGCCGGCCATACTCAAATGCACAGGAGGCGAGCGCCTGCGTAAACTCGGTAGCCTGCTGACCGCAGAACATGGAAGCGGCAGAAGCGATCAGTTTGATCATGGCCTCGAGAGAGATCCAAAGGCAATCTTCTGTGTAGGCTACTTCCGAGATCTGTCCGTTTCTGAACAGCATCTCTTTGTTGTGCAGCTCGTCAGCCAGGTTCATGATCGCTTCAACAGTTTCGGGTGAGGCAAATCTCGCAATCATTTCAGCAGAGGCGCGTATGTACTTTTCATATAACTGAAAGATGAAGATACTGTACTGCTCATCGTCCGAAAGAATGGCATACTCCGATACGGTGTGGCCAAGTTCCTTCCAGTCCTCAGCATCGAAGGAAGAAAGACTTTTTCCATTTGCGATTTTCTTCCATACGGCAAGGGTCAGAACCGTTGCTACCTTTGTGCCTGTTAGACTTGGCGCCTCCTCCTTTGAGGATAGAGCTACCAGGTGTTCCTGCATGGCCAGAATGAGCTGGAGTGCCTGCTGGAGTTTTTCTCCAGCAGGCGCCTTTAGGAGCTGTTCCAGCGCAAACTGCACTGCCTGGTGTTTGAGATATCCGTCCATTACGCCTCACCTACTGTTCTTTCAAACATGGCAGACAGTGCCTTCGTATTGTTGACGAGAGCACCGAGAAGCTTTTTCTGCGAATCGTCAAACGTCAGGTAGTCTGCGCCAAACAGTGAAAGGGCTTTTGTCAGCATATCATTGAGGCTGGTACGTATCCCAGCAGTCTCAGACAAGATCAAACCGATTTTCCCATCCAATTCCCGAACAGCCTGGATGTTCTTTTTGACTGCCTGGATCTCCTCATTTTTTTGCTTGTTCAACTTGGTTTTCTTGGATGCAAAGAGCAGAATGGAGGACAACAGTGTTGCCCCGGCGATCGACCAGCCAACTGGACCAGCCAGAGCCAGCAATGCGCTTCCGGCAGTCATTCCGCCGCCGCCTGCAGCCAGTGCCCCTCCACCGAGCCAAGCCAGTGCCGCGTTGGTCGCGGCCGCACCGGAGAGTGTTGAAATTGCTGCGCCAGTAGAGGCGGTGCCAAATGTGGTGGCTACCCACATTGCGGCAGTAGGCGCCATGAACGCAACGGATGCGCCTGCGGCAAGGCCAGCGCCTGCACCGGCTGCTGCTGTTCGCGCTTCCTTCAGTTCACGGTCGGCGAAATCCCGGGATTCCGTAAATTTCTTGCGGTGGACAGAAATTTCTTCAAATTCTGCATCAAAATTTTTCGGACGATTGGCAATGCTGTTGACCAAACTTTCCACAAAGGAAATCGAATCGAGTGAGCGGCATCGCTCAATGAACAATTGTACACCTTTATCGTTCATGATGGTGTAAGCATCATTGTACTCCGTGACAGATTCCTGAAGCATACGA
>CALDJI010000122.1 GCA_937901805.1 uncultured Clostridia bacterium
GCGCCACCTTGCCAAGGTGGAGGTAGCGAGTTCGAGCCTCGTAACCCGCTCCAATTGAATAGCTGGAGGACATCCAAGATGTTCTCCCTTTTGGCGCCATAGCCAAGTGGTAAGGCAGAGGTCTGCAAAACCTTTATTCTCCAGTTCAAATCTGGATGGCGCCTCCAAAACTCCTGCAACATTGTTGCAGGAGTTTTTTATCTTTACAGGCATTGCGATTTTAAAATATCTGAAAAGAAAAAGAGGAATAGACTCCAATCAGGAGAACGGTTTCAAAGAAAAGCAGTTTCATGAAACGATTATTATCAATGGTGTTTTTTCTTGACGAAGAAAGAAAAACTATGCTACGATAAAATATACAAGTATGTTTTCGTTTTTACAGATGGGGGAATGGAAGAAATGGCAAGATACGTTCTAGTGGAAGAGGACAGCGGGTGCTGTAATCTTGTGATATGGGATTTCCTGTTGACTTTGGCAGCGGTAGGAATTGGCGTTTATTATGGATTTGATAAAGCGCTCCACCCGGCATGGTGCTTTGTAATTGGGCTTGTGTCCGCGATTGTATTGGTTGCCCTGATGAATATCCGGATTCTGGGGAAAATTATCCAGATATTACTCAGCGCTTTTTGGGCGATGGTGGCGGTAGCTATGCTTGCCTCATTTTTTGAACTGGACACGCTTTGGAAAATTGTAATTTTTGTGGTGCTGACGATCCTGTTTATCGGGGTGCATCTGGTTTCTTTAGAAGAGATGGGGATCGGATCGAGTACAACCTATGGAACCCCCGCTGTTGTTTTGAAACAGACAACCGCTACAGAGAACCACAGCAGCCAAATCAATCATCAGCTTACTCAGTTGACGCAGCGCTATCAAAATTTACAGGATCAGAGGGAAACTATTCTGAAACAAGCGTTGCAATTGATGAAAAAGCAGCAAAATACGGCGCTTCAGGATGCTGTTTTGGAAAATGAACGGATTTGGAAAGAAGGTTCTGCCAAGCTGTCGGAATCGGCGAAAAAACTGGAGCATCTCCGTGCTTTGCCAGAGATTTATGGGGTATTCGGCGTGATGCGTGACTATCTGGATAAGATGGAAGCATCTAACGAAACGGTGAGAAACCTGTGTGTTTCCAATGAGGATCCGCAGATATCCTCCGCAGGCGGGTTTGATCTTTTTGCGGGATGCGATACACTGGAAAAACTCGAGCAGCGTTATCGTCAGCTGGCGAAGAGTTTCCACCCCGATACCGGTGCAGGGGATACTCAAAGTATGCAGTATATCAATGCAGAATATGAACGGCGTAAACAGGAATTAAAAAGATAATTTTGAGTTTTTGAAAAAAATGATTGACAGATCGCTTTTTCGGTCATATAATAATTATAATTTCATAAATAAACCAATGCGCAAGAGAAGTAGGTCTTTCCGGGTGTATTTAGAGAGCCGTGGTTGGTGAAAAGCGGCAGCACAGGAATTTCTGAATGGACTTGCAAGGGCGGCTTGAAATCCGTTAGGAGAGTAGACGCCGACGGGAACCCTGTCCGTTATCAGTGGGGTACGCATGTTTGTGTGTCATACCCTGAATCCTCCATGGACATGTGCATGAGAAAAAGGAGTGTTGGAATCATGTCAAAAGGTCGTTTTGGAATTCATGGGGGACAGTTTACCCCGGAAATTTTGATGGGTGCGCTTCAGGAATTGGAAGAAGCCTACGAATTTTATCGGAAAGATCCGCAGTTTCTGGCGGAATACCAGGATCTTCTGCAAAACTATGTTGGCAGGCCTTCTCTGCTGTATTATGCAGAAA
>CALDJI010000123.1 GCA_937901805.1 uncultured Clostridia bacterium
CTGTAAAACCGCGATCATATGGAATACTGAGGAAAAGCGTATCCCCGGCCTGTGCATTTGCCGTGCCTGTAATCCCGCTGTTTTCCACCTTCAAATCAGCGGTTCTCGCCCCGGACAGGATTTGAGAAACCCGTTCGTCCTCCATGGAAAAAACGCCAAAAGAGGAGACGTCCATATCCTTTTTGACCCGGAGAGTGATCAGGAGTTCTTTTGTTGTATGTTCTGCCAGTGCGTACAGCCCGTTTGATTTCTGCGTCGGGTACCCCTGCATCACCGTTACCCCGTTGACCGAGATATCAAACGCGCTGTAATAGGGCTGGCTCAGCGCGTTGCTGACCGAACCAAAACAGTCAAAATACACCGTACGGGGCTGTTCCGTTGCGGGCAACAGATATTCCAGCAGAGCTGTTTCCCCCGGGGCCGTTTCCCGTTCCAGATGATATTCCCCGTCAAAGTACAACTGCACTCCGGAAGTATAGACGGGCCGATATTCCTGTACCAGGGTTTCCTGCGTCCCAAACAACGTTTGCAAGACCTGTTCGTTGACATAGGGCCTTTGAATCATAGGAAGTTCTTCCCATCCGTCCAAATCCGCCTGGGTCAGCAGGCCGAGCGGAAGCGTCCCGCTGTTTTCTATAATTTGATATTTCTCGTTTTTATAAACCGAATTCCCATTCGCATCAGAACCAGCCCAGGTAATACTGTATTTATTTTGCAGCAAAGCATCGCTGAACCGCGTCCCACCAACAGAACTGACTTCCATCCAATAGGAAGAATACCCGAGTTTTTTAATCCCGGACATATAATTTTGAGACGTCAGTGACGTATAGTGATTCAGGGTAGAATATCCCGCGGCTCCGGTCAGATTGAGATCATAGCTTTTTTCCAGATTTTTTACCCGGTAAAAACTGTCATCCTGTATGCGATCCTCCAAATCCATAACGCTTCGGTAATTATAATCCCCACGCTGCGGAAAAAAGGTGAGGACATAAAACGAACTTTCCGCACACACCAGAAAACAAAAGAACAGGCAGAATACCCTCCTTGTCATCACACGGCTGCGATACATCACATAGCAGGAAAAGTAACCCAGAACCAGGATCAATACGAACATTAAAAACAGGGCAAGGGATCGGCTGTTTCCCCAAAGGGTTTTGACATAGACCCCCAGATCCTGTTTATGCCGGACAAGCAGCGCTGTGCCCGCACCCAATGCGAGCGCCAAAAAAGCGATTCCGGCAAATACCGCCCATTTTTTAGACCGGAAAGGTTCCTGGATCGGGCGCTGCTGGAGTACCTCCGCCGCAAGGATTAATCCCAGGAAAATGGTAATATAGCCATATCTTCCGGGGAATGCCTGGTAACTCCCTGTATGCCACATTTTATTGACGGGCTCAATGACCATGGGAACTGCCAGAAGCAAAAAGCTGAAGACAACTACTTTTTGTTCCTTAACCGAATCCAATCCAAGGGCAGTCCTGCATATTCGATACAAAAACACCGGGATCAGATATGCCGTACAGAGCAGGAGCATACCTATCGTATCCATCCGGGTGAAGAAATCCCCTTTGCAGAGGCTGGCAAAAACATTTTCCCCGCGGGCGGAACTGAAATACTGCATCAGAGAAGGCAGCCATACCACAGCTGTAAGCAGTCCCGCGCCAATAGTCCCGATACCAAGCGACACCACAGCCTGTCCGCACCGCAACTCCCTGAAGGAAAAGAAGACCCATAGACAGCTGCACAGCACCAAAAAGGCAAGCAGCATATAGCTGAGATAGAAATGGACTGTAATCATGGCGGACAGGCAGAGAAGATAGGGGAGAAAGCGCCCTGTTTCTGCCAGATGATGCACAGCGATCAGCAGAAGAGGAAACAGATACATCATATCCAGCCAGACAAGATTCTGGTAAAATAGCATGACATATCCGCAAAAAGCATAGGACACAGAAAGCGCAGTGACAAACCCCAGTTCCAATTTTGGAAACAGTTTTGAAAAAAACAGGGCGGCCGTCCCGGCACACACCGCCATTTTCAGCATAACCAGGATATTCATAAAAAGATACATATCCGACTTGTCCACAAAAGCAGTCAAAAAAGAAAACGGGCTTGCAAGAAAAAACAGGAGCACACCCCAAAAATTCATTCCGCCCGCATTTTGAACATTGAAAAACAGCCCCTGTTTCCCAAGCAAAATATCCCGGAAGTCATCCATCAGAGGGATCACCTGCTGATTCATATCCCCCCAGGAAACGGACATTTCTCCAAACGGAAACAGGCCGCCAGCCGCATAAATGACAGCCAGTATGCCAACCACGGCGAGCATTGGCAGCACCACTTTGAATCGTTTTTCCATCCCGGCACCTCGTATAATAGATTCTCTGGTTAGTTTAAAGGATTATCAGGAAAAACACAAGAAGAAAATGTAAATAATTTCCTATTCAGGCCGATTTCTTGTAAAAAAAAGAAAAGCGGAGGAAATTTCCTCCGCTTTTCCCGCTGTTTTCCCATTAAGCCAGGCCGTTTTCCTCAAACTGGCTGTCAATATCACGGACCACTTGGAGCTCGCTGTCGGAGCCATCTTTCCCTTCAGGGGTCGGGGGATCGTTTTTATACAAGACTTTGAGCAGTATCGGTGTGGCAACGGTGGACACAATGACCAGGACTATAACCGCCGCAAACAAAGCCGGCTGGATAATCCCGGCACTGGCACCCTTTTGCGCCACGATCAACGCCACTTCCCCGCGGGACATCATGCCCACGCCGATGCGCAGGGCATCCTTATTACTGAAATGAAAGGGCTTTGCAAACAACCCGCATCCTACCACTTTTGTCAGCAGGCCGACTATGGTAAGGACAATGGTAAACCAGAGCATATCAATCCCGACTTCCCGGAGATTGGTATTGATACCGATGCTTGCAAAAAAGATTGGCCCAAAAATCATGTAAGAAGTCACATCAATTTTACGGACAATGTAGCTGGTCGAACGGATATTGCAAAGGATAATCCCGGCAAAGAACGCGCCGGTGATATCGGCAACACCGAAGAAGTGCTCCGCCGCATAGGACAGCAGCAGGCAGAACACCAGGCCCAGAATTGGAATCCGGCGCTGTTCCACTTTCCGCTTTTCCAGTTTTTTAAACAGGATATGGGCTCCAAACCCAATAAGCAGGACAAAAACAAAAAAGCAAATTGTGCTGATAACTACCTGCAGCGGGCTGCCGGCAGAGGTATCCTTCATGCCAATTACAAAGGTGAGGACAATAATTCCGATGATATCATCAATGATAGCGGCGCCCAAAATCGCCGTTCCCACACGGCCTTTCAGCTTCCCGAGTTCTCGCAGGGTCTCCACGGTAATGCTGACGGAAGTCGCAGTCAATATGACGCCGACAAAAACCGCCTCAATAAAGCCCTGGCTGCCCACCGGAGAGAATCCGTAAAACAAACTGTAAACCAGATACCCGCCGCCAAGTGAAACCACTACGCCTGCTACGGCAATCACAAAAGCTGCGAGACCCGTCTTTTTCAGTTCCTGCAGGTCTGTCTCCAGTCCTGCGGTGAACATCAGCATAATGACGCCGATCTCCGCCATTTTTGAAATAAAATCACTTTCATGTACAATGTTAAAACAACTCGGTCCAATCAAAAGGCCGGCAAGAATTGCCCCCACTACCTGCGGCAAGCTGATCCTCTTTGTAAAGATCCCCAGCAGCTTTGTCAACAGGAGAATGATGGCCAGATCAAGAAAAAAACCATATGACAGCATCTGTTACCCTTCCTTTTTTCCAGATTCCACACCGGCTTGCTTTGGAGCAATCCGGTATACCCCCATCCGCATTTCCAGATTTTCTTTACCCTGGCAAAAGTATCCCTTTGACAGAAAAAAGAAAACCTGCAAACTGCATCCTTTTCTCAGGCAAAATCCCAAATTTACATGTTCTTTTACCTGAACGGCGTTTACTACCGGTACAAATTGTAGTATAATTGAAAATAGAATTCTGTGATTTTGATTACATTTTTGACAACCATTTTTCACAATCATTTCTCCACAGTAAAGCGTAGTCTTTGTCATCATTTTCACATGGAATTCCTTTTTAGGGGATGATCTCGTGCCACCCCCTCCCTTAACATGAATTTAATCCGTGATTTTGATGACAACGGAGGATAGCCCGCATGGCAGACGTCTTTAATACCATCAAAAACTGCGCCCTGTTCGAGGGGTTTTCCGAATTGGAAATCCTGAGTATTTTGTCGGAACTGGGATACAGCATCAAAAGTTATCCGGCCGGCGAAACCGTTTACCACGACGATCTGGACAAGCCGGGGAGCCTGGGATGCGTTTATCTGATTTTAGCGGGGGAAGTATCTCTAGCGCTGCTCAGGGATACCGTCCTGGAACATCAGCTGAGAATCCTGAAAGCCGGCAATATGTTCGGGGTTGTGCTCGCTTTCAGTAAAATCCCACACATTGCCTACTCTTACCAGACGCTGAGCGAAACCGTTTTAATGCGGATTCCGGTTGCCTTTTTCGGCGGCGCTTCCCGCAGAACAGGCCGCCTGCTGCATACCCGTGTACTTTTGAATTTTCTAAAAATTACGGAGGACAAGGCTGTATTCCTTTACCAGAAGATCTCATGTCTAAAATCGCTGACTGTCCGGGAACGAATTGTAAAATACCTTTCCACACTGGACGAGGATATGCCGCAGCATCCAGGATATACACGTTCCCAGCTTGCCAATTACCTGGGAATTTCCAGAGAAGCCCTTTCCAGGGGGTTATCCGGAATGCAGAAAGAAGGGCTGATTGAAAAAGAGGGAGGGGGAATCCGGATCGTGGAACCCTCCGCATTTTTACCTCCGCAGACACCGGAAACGCCCCCGAAAAACAGGCGTTTTTCCATCTGCAAACTGCCGGATATCTCCACTATAAGCACCCTCGCGCTGTTTGAACACCTTTCTCCTGCGGAGATCAGCCGATTTCTGCAATTAACCCATGCAAAATGCATCCATGTTCCGGAAGGAGAATTTCTCTACCGCCGGGGAGCAGCGGAAGGGAATCTCTATATCCTTTTACAGGGCACGCTGTCCCTGCTGTTTGAAGAAAATACCCATCCCCACCTGATCTCCCAACTGGAAAAAGGAGACATAACCGGGGACACCGCCTTTTTTTCTTCCAAGCACCACTTCGACATATCCTGCAAGGCCTATACGGATTCTATGATACTGGTCATCCAGGGGGAAGCGTTTTTATCCCCTTTTACCGGAGGACTGGAAGGACAGGAGGCCATTTTATATAATCTGTTTACCCTGATCAGCCGGAAAATTTCCGCATTGAGAGATAAGGTCCATCTGCTTTCCAATCCCGCAGCCCGACAGCGCATTCTCTGGTATCTTTACTCCCTTCAGCAGCGATACCGCACTTCCGTGCTTACACCCCCTTTAAACCGGGAGCATATGGCGCAATATTTGGGAATTTCCCGACCGGCGCTCTGCAAAGAACTGCGCATCCTGGAAGAGCAACAGATCCTGCGTGTCCGCCGAAACACTTTTGAAATTATCCAAGCAGAGCAAATGGAACCCCTGCGGTTTTAGCCCGGTATTCCATATTTTCCATAAAGGAGGATTTTTATGACCACCCGACCATTCACCCTCACTGTAACAGGCAAGGGCGGACACGGGGCCATCCCCGCCGTCACCATTGACCCTGTTGTCGCGGCAAGCGCCCTTGTCCGGGATCTCCAGATTCTCGCACTGAGAGCAGGGGATATTCAGATAGTCTTTACCGGGATGCATGCCGGCACCAAGTTCAATGTCATCCCAAACGATGCCGCCATAACTGGAACCATTACCTACAGCGGCGAAGAATCCCTTGAAAAAATGAAACAGGGACTTGCCCATACAGCCGCCGCTTACCGTACTGCCATTGATTTTTGCCTGGAATAGGAGGAAAGGCCATGGATATTAAAAAACTCATCACCGACCAGTTTGAGGAAATGGCCGCTTTCCGCCGCGATCTGCATGAACATGCAGAACCCAGCGGAAATGAGGTGCGCACAGCCGCCCGCATCTCAGAAGAACTGGAAAAATCCGGAATCGAACACACGGTCACTCCTTACCATGCGGTGATTGCAACTATTCACGGCGGGAAGGGACAGGGAAAAACGGTAGCACTGCGGGGTGATATCGATGCGCTTGCCATGCCGGAGGAGACCGGCCTGCCCTTTGCCTGCAAAACCGGAACCGCTATGCACGCCTGCGGGCACGACGGGCATGCCGCCCAGCTGCTGGCGGCCGCAAGGGCGCTCCACCAGTTGAAAGACAGTCTCTCAGGTACCGTCAAGCTGCTGTTTCAGCCCGCCGAGGAGAGCTGCCGGGGCGCCGCACAGATTGTTGCCGACGGGTTTTTAGACGACGTCGACTGTGTATTCGGCGAACACCAGTGCAACAACCTCCCAGTCGGGGAAGCGGATATTGAGCCGGGTGTGCGCCACGCCTCTTCCCGTACTTTCCTGATTGACCTGGTTTCAGAAAACACTGGGCATTCTGACGTCATCCCCGCCGCCTGCGCCGCTCTGCTGGACTTGCAGACGCTTTCCAGCCGGGAAACCCCGCCGGAGGAGATGTTTGTCTTTTCCATGTGCGACATCCATGGAGGAATCGATCCGGAGACAGGGAAGGATACCATGCACATGGAGGGGACCTGCCGCACATTTAACCCCGCTATCAACGCCAAAGTAGAGGAATGGACCCGCCGGATTTTCACCGAAACCTGCGCCGCCTACGGCGTGACCGCTACGGTATCCTCGGAATGTATTGCGGAATCGGTCATCAATGATCCGGGCTGCACCGTCATCGCGAAAAATGCACTGATGAAACTGTTTGGAAAAGAAGCGGATCACCCTCTGCCGCCAACCACCGGATCAGAGGACTTTTCCTATTACCTGACAAAATGCCCCGGCGTCTTTGCCAATATCGGGACAAACACCCCGGACAACCGCTATCATTACCCAAACCATCACCCGAAATTTGATTTTGACGAGCGCGGGATGATCGTGGGAGCTTCCCTGCATGTACAATTTGCCTATGATTTCCTGAACCAGAAATAATCGGACAAAATCCCCCTGTACAAATAATGTACAGAGGGATTTCTGAGCCGCTGCTTATATACTAATAGTATATTTGAAGATATTTAATATAAAATCCCCCTGAAGGAACTTCTCCAGGGGGATTTTCATTCATTTATTCGTGTACAATCAGGGTTTTTCCATCCATCTCCGCCGGCTGTTCCAGACCGAGGATATCGAGCATGGTCGGGGCAATATCTGCAAGCCGTCCACCCTCTCGGAGTGTGCAGTCATATCCTACAACGACAAACGGAACCGGGTTAGTGGTATGGGCAGTGAACGGGGAACCGTCCGGCTCATACATCTTATCCGCATTGCCATGATCCGCAGTAATCAGGCAGGCGCCGCCCTTGGCAAGAACCGCATCCACAATCTTTCCAACGCAGTCATCGACTGCTTCCACAGCTTTGACCGCCGCTTCAAATACGCCGGTATGGCCGACCATATCGCAGTTTGCATAATTGAGGATGATGACGTCGTACTGATCAGACGCGATACGGGAGAGCAGCTCTTCCGTGACCTCATAAGCGCTCATCTGGGGCTGGAGGTCATAGGTTGCGACTTTCGGGGAGTTGATCAGCGCGCGATCCTCGCCCTCATAGGTCTTTTCCACGCCGCCGTTAAAAAAGAAGGTGACGTGCGCGTATTTTTCTGTTTCTGCAATCCGCAGCTGCTTTAACCCCTTGTTGGAAATATACTCGCCAAAGGTATTTTTGAGCGACTGTGGCTTGAAAGCCACCTGCACATTCGGCATTGTAGCGTCATACTGGGTCATGCAGACAAAGGTGAGCGGGAAGAGTTCCCGTACAAAACCGGTAAACTCCGGATCAACCAGAGTACGGGTAATCTCCCTCGCCCTGTCCGGACGGAAGTTGAAGAAGATGACGGAATCGTTTGCAGAGATTGTCCCCTCTTTTGCACAGACCGTCGGGACGACAAATTCATCCGTCACGCCGTCCGCATAGGATTTCTCCATGGTATCGATGGGGGAGGCGTTCTGGTTGCCTTCTCCCTTGACCATAGCATCATAGGCCTTGCCGACGCGTTCCCAACGGTTGTCGCGATCCATCGCATAGTAGCGGCCCATTACAGTCGCAATTTTACCTACGCCGATCTCCTGAAGTTTGTTCTCCAGTTCCGCAATAAAGTCCTTTCCGGAAGTTGGGGGGACGTCGCGCCCGTCCATAAAGCAGTGGACATAGACTTTTTCCAGCCCGTTCTTTTTTGCCAGTTCCAGCAAGCCGTACAGATGGCTGTTGTGGCTGTGTACGCCGCCGTCTGAGAGAAGACCCATCAGGTGCAGGGCGCTGCCGCTGCGCTTACAGTTTTCTACCGCGCTTAAAAACGCCTCATTGGAGAAGAAATCCCCATCGGCGATGGATTTGGTGATCCGAGTCAATTCTTGATAGACAATCCGGCCGGCACCGATGTTGGTGTGTCCGACCTCGCTGTTGCCCATCTGTCCGTCGGGAAGACCGACGTCCATCCCGGAAGCCCCGATGAGGGTTTTCGGATTGGAAGAGAAAATTTTATCAATGTTCTTTTTATCCGCTGCGTGGATGGCGTTGCCGTAATCCTCCGGATTATAGCCAAACCCATCCATAATCATAAGAACGAGTGGTTTTTTCATAATATCCCGCCTTTCTATCCGGCAAATTTCTTACAAAAAGTCCCGGCCGCCTCTGCCGGAAGGCAGCCGGGACCTGGAAAAACCTATTTGGAAGCTGCCGCCACAATGACGGAGAAATCCTTTGCCTTCAGGGAAGCGCCGCCGATAAGGCCACCGTCCACATCCGGCTGGGCGAGGAGCTCTTCTGCATTGCCCGCATTCATGGAACCACCGTATTGGACAACTGCTTTCTCCGCTACAGATTCCCCATAGAGAGCTTTGATGGTTTCACGGATGGTATGGTTGACCTCGTTCGCCTGTTCTGCGGTTGCGGTTTTGCCGGTGCCGATTGCCCAGACCGGCTCATAGGCGATAATGACTTTTTCCATCTCCTGTGCGGAGACGCCGCCCAGCGCGATTTTGGTCTGCATAGCGACCAGCTCGGAGGTGATGCCCTGCTCGCGCTGTTCCAGGGTCTCTCCAACGCAGAGGATGACAGTCAGGCCGGCATCCAATGCCGCGCGGACACGCTGATTAACGGTGACATCGGTCTCGCCAAAATACTGGCGTCTCTCAGAGTGGCCGATGATGACGTATTCCACACCCATCTCGGTGAGCATCTGCGCGGAAATTTCCCCGGTGAACGCGCCGGAATTTGCCCAGTGGCAGTTTTCCGCGCCGATTTTAATATTGGAACCCTTTGCTGTCTCAATTGCAGCGGCAAGGTCGGTATAGGGAACACAGAGGACAACGCCGCAGTCCGCATCTTTGACAAGCGGTTTCATTTCTTCAATCAGGGCTTTGGTCTGTACCTGTGTCTGATTCATCTTCCAGTTTCCGGCAATGATTGCTTTACGAACAGCTTTATTCATGTCTGATAATCCCCTTTTTCTGTTTTATCTGGTATTTGCAAAAAAGGCACGGCAGCTGGTACCGTGCCTTTTTCAAAGCATATTGATTTATTTGTCGTTAAGGCAGGAGATGCCCGGAAGGTCTTTCCCTTCGAGGAACTCGAGGGAAGCGCCGCCGCCGGTGGAGATATGGGACATCTTATCTGCAAAGCCGAGCTTTGTAACTGCTGCGACCGAATCGCCGCCGCCGACAATGGAGATAGCGCCGCTCTCTGCAATCGCGCGTGCAATGGCAAGCGTACCCTCTGCAAACGGGGCGAACTCAAATACGCCCATTGGTCCGTTCCAGATAACCGTACCAGCGCCTTTGACCGCTTCGCAGAATTTTTCGATGGTCTTCGGGCCGATATCCATGCCCATCCAGCCGTCCGGGATATTGTCAGAATCGACAACCTTATGCTCCGCATCCTCTGCAAAGTGAGTGCTGATCATGTTGTCAACCGGCAGAAGGAAGTTGACACCTTTCGCCTCTGCCTTTGCAAGCATCTCTTTTGCAAGTTCGACCTTGTCGTCCTCGCAGATGGAATCGCCGACTGTATAGCCCTTTGCTTTGAAGAAAGTATAGGCCATACCGCCGCCGACAATCAAGGTGTCGACTTTCTCGATCAGGTTTTCAATGACGCCGATTTTATCGGAAACTTTTGCACCGCCGAGGATGGCGACGAGCGGGCGTTTCGGAGCTTCCAGTGCGCCGCCCATGAAGTTAATCTCTTTCTGGATGAGGTAGCCGCAAGCAGCCGGGAGATAGTCGGCAACGCCGGCAGTGGAAGCATGTGCCCGATGTGCTGCGCCGAACGCATCATTGACATAGAGTTCTGCAAGGGAAGCGAGTTCCTTTGCAAAAGCCGGATCGTTTTTCTTCTCCTCTTTATGGTAGCGGACGTTTTCAAGGAGCATAACGTCGCCGTCATTGAGGGAGGCTGCGAGTTTCTTCGCATCTTCACCGATAACGTCCTTTGCCATCTTAACTTCTTTTCCAAGCAGTTCGGAAAGGCGTTTTGCTACCGGAGCAAGGGAGAATTCCGGCTCCCAGCCCTCTTTTGGACGGCCAAGATGAGAGCAGAGGATGACACGCGCATTGTGGTCAACCAGATATTTAATGGTCGGCATAGCGGCAACGATTCTCTTATCGTTGGTGATCACGCCTTCTTTGAGAGGGACGTTGAAGTCACAGCGGACAAGTACTTTCTTGCCGGCTACGTCAAAATCTTCAATGGACTTTTTGTTCAGAGAGGTCATGAAAAAGCACCCTTTCGTTTTTTGATAGAGTTGAGTCCTCTTTTTTGTTAATCTTACAACGATTTTATTTTATCTCATGAAGCCGCCTTTTGCAAGTGGCAGAGCAAGAAAAAAGGGGACAAACCCCTATCTTTTCCCACAAAATTTGTATGCGGGCGGTTTCCAGCGCAAAACCCCCTAAAAATTGTGCTTATTTACGGAACCGCCTGCGAAAAAAGGCGTCCCAAACGGGAGACCCTTCAAAAAAACAGCCCCACCCCAAAATCGATGGGATGGGGCTGCAACATTCATTTTTAGTGGCGATTGCGCTTGACATAGGTGGTGTGGAGAATCTCATGCGCCTTATGGCTGCCCGGCTCGCCGAAGAAAGAATCGTAGAGTTCCTTGACGACAGGGCTTTCATGGGATTTTCTCAGCGGAAGGTTGCGGTCTTCCTCGTAAAGGGCTTTTGCACGCAGACCCTTGAGATCCACAAAGTTACGCACGCTGGCCGGCTGGATAGGTTGACCGCCGCCGTTGACGCATCCGCCCGGGCAGGCCATGACTTCAATGAAATGGTACTGCTTTTTACCGTCGCGGACGTCCTCCAGGACTTTTTTTGCGTTGGCAAGGCCGGAAACGACAGCCACGTTGACTTTCATACCCGCAACCTCATAGGAGGCTTCTTTGATGCCTTTCGTTCCGCGGACTTCCTCAAACTCAAGCTTATCGAGCTGTTCACCGGTCAGTTCCTCGACTGCGGTTCTCAAAGCAGCTTCCATCACTCCGCCGGTCGCACCGAAAATAGCTCCCGCGCCGGTGGTAATGCCCAGAGGAGCGTCAAACTCCTCGTCCGGGAGCTGGGTAAAGAGCAGGCCGGCATGGTCAATCATCGCAGCGAGTTCCCTGGTGGTCAGGGCAAAGTCGACATCCGGAACGCCTGCGGCGCTCTGGTCGTCGCGCTTGCATTCAAATTTCTTTGCCGTACAGGGCATAATGCTGACGACCACGATATCTTTCGGGTCGATCCCCTCTTTCTGCGCATACCAGGTCTTTGCCACCGCGCCGAACATCTGCTGCGGGGACTTGCAGGAGGAGAGGTTGTCGAGGAAATCCGGGAATTTATGCTCACAGAATTTGACCCAGCCCGGAGAGCAGGAGGTGATAATCGGCAGTTTTCCGCCGTTTTTCACGCGGTCAATAAACTCGTGCGCTTCTTCCAGGATGGTGAGATCTGCGCCGACGTCGGTGTCGTAGACCTTGTCAAAGCCCAGCCTGCGCAGGGCTGCGACCATCTTGCCCTTGACGTTGGTGCCAATCGGCATGCCGAAGCACTCGCCCAGAGTGACGCGGATGGATGGCGCTGTGTTGACAATGACATGCTTAGTTGGATCGGCAATTGCCTCCAGGACTTTTGCGGTGTCGTCCTTTTCCGAAAGGGCGCCGGTCGGGCAGACGGCGATACATTGGCCGCAGGAGACGCAGGCAGTGGAGCCGAGCGGCTGCTCGAATGCACACGCGATATGGGTATGGAACCCGCGCTCGTTGGCTCCGATGACGCCGACGGACTGGTTGGCGCGGCAGGCAGCAACACAGCGGCGGCAAAGGATACACTTATTGTTGTCGCGATACATATGGACTGCGGAATCATCGATTTCATACTCTGGATTTTCACCTTTGAAATAGTGGGCATCCTCAATCTTATAGTCGCGGCAGAGTTTCTGAAGCTCACAGTTCCCGCTCCGGACACAGGACAGGCACTCCTGTTTGTGGGTGGAGAGGATGAGTTCCAAAGTCTGTTTTCTGGATTTTAAAACTTTTGGGGAATTGGTCAGAACCTCCATTCCCTCATTGACCGGATAGACGCAGGAAGCGACCAGGCTTCTGGCGCCTTTGACTTCCACAACGCAGATACGGCAGGCGCCGATTTCATTGATCTCCTTGAGATAGCAGAGCGTCGGGATTTCAATTCCAGCATAGCGGGCAGCTTCCAGGATGGTGCTGCCTGCCGGCACACTGCAGGGCATGCCGTTAATTTTTATATTAACCATTTCCATGTGATTGGTACCCTCCTTGCTTACTGTTTGCTGATTGCGCCGAACTTACATTTCTCCATACAAGCACCGCACTTGACGCACTTCTTCTGGTCAATGACATGCGGATGTTTGACGGTGCCCTCAATTGCAGAAGCAGGGCAGGTACGAGCACACAGCGTACAGCCTTTGCACTTCGCCGGGTCAATGGTATAGCTGAGCAGATTCTTACAAACGCCGGCCGGGCATTTTTTATCCTTAATATGTGCGACATACTCATCCCTGAAATAACGGAGTGTGGACAAAACCGGGTTTGGGGCAGTCTGTCCGAGACCGCACAGGGCATTTTCCTTGATGTAGTAGCAGAGTTCTTCCAGCTTGTCGAGATCTTCCATTTCACCATTGCCTTTGGTGATCTTATCCAGGATCTCAAGCAGTCTCTTTGTACCAATACGGCAGGGGGGGCATTTTCCGCAGGATTCTTCGACCGTGAATTCCAGGAAGAATTTTGCGATGTCAACCATACAGGTATCTTCGTCCATGACAATCAAACCGCCGGAGCCCATCATGGAGCCGATGGAGAGCAGATTGTCATAGTCAATTTCAATATCAAAGAAGGATTCCGGGATACAGCCGCCGGACGGGCCGCCGGTCTGAGCCGCCTTAAATTTCTTACCGTTCGGGATGCCGCCGCCGATTTCCTCTACGATTTCGCGCAGGGTGGTGCCCATCGGAACCTCGACAAGGCCGGTATTATGGATTTTACCGCCGAGTGCAAAGACCTTGGTGCCCTTGGATTTCTCCGTACCAACTGAGTTGAACCACTCTGCCCCATGCAGGATAATCTGCGGGACATTCGCATAGGTTTCCACGTTGTTGAGGATGGTCGGCTTGCCGAACAGCCCCTTGACTGCCGGGAACGGAGGCCTTGGACGCGGTTCGCCGCGTTTGCCCTCAATGGAGGTCATCAGAGCGGTTTCCTCACCGCAGACAAATGCGCCTGCGCCCAAACGGATATCGATATCAAAGTCAAAACCGGAACCGAGGATGTTTTTACCCAGCATGCCGATTTCTCTTGCTTCCTCAATTGCCTTGGAAAGGCGCTGGACGGCAATTGGGTACTCCGCACGGACATAGACATAGCCCTGGCTCGCGCCGATGGCATAGCCCGCGATCGTCATTGCCTCAATGACAACGTTCGGGTCGCCTTCCAGGATGGAACGATCCATAAATGCGCCGGGGTCGCCTTCATCCGCGTTGCAGCAGACATATTTCTGATCTGCCTGGTTGGCAGCGGCAAAGCTCCATTTTACGCCGGTCGGGAAGCCTGCGCCACCGCGCCCTCTCAAGCCGGAGTCCTTGACAATCTGGATAACCTGTTCCGGCGTGTACTCAGTCAGGCATTTTGCCAAAGCCTGGTAACCGTCGCGTGCAATGTACTCATTGATGTTTTCCGGATCAATGACGCCGCAGTTGCGCAGGGCGCTGCGGTGCTGCTTTTTGTAGAAATCCGTCTCGTTGAGGGATTTGATCCCATCCGGAGTGACAGTTTCCTGATAGAGGAGCCTGGTGACCACACGGCCCTTGAGCAGGTGCTCGGTCACGATTTCCGGGATATCCTCCGGCTTGACCATGCTGTAAAAGCTGCCTTCCGGGTATACAATCATAATCGGGCCGAGAGCGCACAGGCCAAAGCAGCCGGTTCTGACGACTTTGACTTCCTGTTCCAGGCCGTTTTTCTTAATCTCGTTTTCCAGCGTGTTTACGATAAGCTGGCTGCCGGAAGAAGTACAGCCAGTACCGCCGCAGACAAGAACATGAGAACGATACATCTATTTTACCTCCTTCTTAGGCGTTCGCACCAATGGTGTATTCGGTTACCGGTGTTCCGCCGGCAACGTGCTCTTTGATGATTCTGCGCGCCTTTTCCGGGGTTACTTTGACATAGGTTACTTTTTCCTTGCCCGGGACAAAGACTTCGACAATGGGTTCATACTGGCAGATACCCATGCAGCCGGTCTGGGTAACCACAACATTTTCCACTGTTTCCTGAGAGAGTTCGTCCAAAACCGCCGTGACGACTTCTCTTGCGCCCGCTGCGATCCCGCAGGTAGCCATTCCAATTTCAACCTTAATCTTTTCATGATTGTCCTGACGGATGGAGACATCCCCCTGGTACTTATCACGGATTTGCTGTAATTCAGCAAGACTTTTCATTTTCTTCTACACCTCCGCGGATGATTTGTGTCTGTTCCTCTATGTATTTTGCCAGAAAAATAACAACCTCCGGCGTGCTGAGAGGCACGCCCTGCAAACTTTCCAAAATCTGCGCCGTATCCATGGAAAACCGCCGGCTTTCCCTGCTTGCCGTCAGGCAAAACCGGACGTTTTCATTTCCTGCAATCAGCGCCGCCATGGTATCGCCGAGATTTCCAAGCGGCGGGCAGTCAACGTGGTTTATGCAAAACATCCCGATAACTGTGGTTCCTTCTCCCACACAGGAGATGAGAGAGGCGGTTCCGCCTGTCTGCTCACAGGCCATCCGAAACAGAGGGAGGCCAAAGCCGCCCTGTCCTGCCCTAGTCGTATAAAAAGGGGAAAACGCTTTTTCACATTGCTCTCTGTCCATGCCGCAGCCGTCGTCCCGGATCGCCAGTGTCAGGAGATCCCCTTTCCATGCTAGGGAAACCGTCACCTGGGTACAGCCGGCCCGGAGAGAATTCTGCACCAAATCCAGCAGATACAGCGAAAGATCCTGCATGGGGGTTATGCCTGATATTTTTCCAGGATACCCGGGATATCATCCGGGGTCAGACGGCCGTAAACATCGTCATTGATGGTGATAACGGGAGCCAGGCCGCACGCGCCGATGCAACGGCATGCTTCCAGCGAGAACTTCCCGTCCGGGGTACATTCTCCGCCCTTAATGCCCAATGTCTGCTGCAGCTTGTCAAACACATCGCCGGAGCCCTTGACATAGCAGGCCGTCCCCAAGCAGACAGAAACCTTGTATTCGCCTTTTGGGTTGAGAGCAAACTGGGAATAGAAGGTAGAGACCCCATAGACCTCTTCCAGGGGAACCCCAAGACCGTCTGCGATCATTTTCTGTACTTCGATAGGAAGGTACCCATAGATATCCTGTGCTTTTTGCAGCACCGGCATCAGGGCGCCCTTGTCCTGTTTGTGTTCGGCAATCACCTGCATCAACTGTTCTTCCTGTTCCTTTGTGCCGCGGAACGGAATCTTTGATATCGTACTCGCCATCGTGTGAACCTCCTTGAACTATTGTTAAAAACATAACAAACTAATCCATCATGCCATAGGTTAGTATATCAGATAACAAATTGAATTGCTATAAAAATATCATAAAAATCCCGAATTTTTTTCGGTTTTCTTGTGGTAAATTATACTAATCCGGAATAGTTTGTGGAATTTAGGCAAAATAATTGAAATGGTTTTTGCCGATACTACTAAATCCATAAGACACTATGTTATAAAAATAACAAAAGCCCGGATAGTCTTTTTCAAAGGCAAGTAAAAATGCTATCAGCCTATTTCCCCCATGGAAAAATATGCGTTATTGTCGGGTTCATTTGCTTTACTGTTATTCAAAGTCGGATTATACTATTAAATGTGGAAGTATTTCTGTTTCTAAAGTCGAACTTGACAAATTATACTGATTTGGTATAATAAAGGTATCCAAAGAAAATCCTTTGGAAAAACATTTTTTCTAACGATAAGGTGAGGCTTATGGCTGGTACACGACGCTTTTCCAGGCAGCGGCAGCTAATCCTGGATACGGTATGCAGTCTGCACTGCCATCCCACTGCGGACGTTATATATTCCATTGTAAAGAACAAAATTCCGGGCATCAGCCTTGGAACTGTATACCGCAATCTCAATGTCCTGGCAGAAGAAGGCCTGATTCAGAAAATCTCCCTCGGCAAATTGACGGAACGTTATGATCCCAAAGTTCAGCCGCATTATCATATGATCTGTCTGAAATGCAGCCGGGTTGTTGATATCCCGCTTGCTTATGAGGAAGATATCAATTGCCGTGCAAATCATTGCTGCGCCCATGAGATTATCGGGCACGATATCGTTTTCAGCGGCATCTGTGCTGACTGCAAAAACAAAAAAACAGACATCTGAACTTTTTGACAAAATAAAACCTCCGCTTTGGGCGGAAAATGGAAAAAGCCGTATTCCGGCTTCTCTTTTTTTAAAAATTAATCGATAATAATTACTAATTGGAATTGGTGATTATTGAGAAAATGACAAGTTTTTGAACGGAGGACGTACTATGGAACTCAAAGGATCAAAAACCGAGCAAAACCTCATGACCGCGTTTGCCGGAGAATCCCAGGCACGCAACAAGTACACCTACTTCGCGTCTAAGGCAAAAAAAGACGGCTATGTCCAGATTGCAAAAATCTTTGAAGAAACCGCCAATAACGAAAAAGAGCATGCCAAAATCTGGTTTAAACTCCTCGAAGGAATCGGCACTACGGAAGAAAATCTGAAAGCTGCTGCAGAGGGTGAAAACTACGAATGGACCGATATGTACAAAACCTTTGCAGAAGAGGCCCGCGCAGAGGGTTTTGACAAAATTGCATTCCTATTTGAGGAAGTCGGCAAGATTGAAAAAGAGCATGAGGAGCGCTACAGAGCCCTGCTTGCAAATGTTGAGGGCGGCCTGGTCTTCTCCAGAGACGGCGACATGGTATGGATTTGTACAAACTGCGGCCATATCCACATTGGAAAATCCGCTCCGGAGGTTTGCCCGGTCTGTGCCCATCCAAAAGCTTATTTTGAACTGCGCGCAACCAACTATTAATCCCAGATACCAAAACGGGCCGTTCCCGGTTTGATATACAACGGGAAATGAATAAAAAATCCCACGGGAAATGTTCCCCGTGGGATTTTTTATTCCAATTCCGGAGAACCCGGCGAAAAAGAACCTGCCGTAAGCAAATATTCCAGCTGACAGTCATAGGGTTCCTTCTGAACATGGGCGCACTGGTATTCCTTGGCTTCCACACAACCCATTGCACGGTAAAACGCCTGTGTTTCCACAGCGGAATGGGAGGAAATATACAACTTTTCTGCTCCCCCGGCCCTCGCCCAGTCCGCTGCCTTTTGAAAGAGAACCTTCCCAATCCCATGTCCCCGCTTTTCCTGCGAGACATGCAGGCTGGTCAAATCCCGGTACTGGCCTTTGGATCCGAGAGGATCCCCCTCTACAGAGGCAAATCCCTTCATCCGTCCATCCTGAAAAGCGCCGAAGACCACGCCTCCGCTTTCCAAGGTGTGCCGCAGACACCGCACTAAAATCCGGTATTCCTCCGGGCCCCAGTCATCCACAAACGGAGTTTCGCGGATGACCCACCGGCCGTCTTCTTTTCTCCAGCAGTTTTTGACCTGCTGCCTGCGTTCAAAACAGGAAAACAGCTCCTCGCATAATTCTTCGTCTTTAATAGCCCGGTATATAATAGGTGGTTCTATCTTCACGCACATCATCTCCTGCTTGAAAATTGCCCGTGTGCCTGCATATTGAGGCAGTTGCCGCCTCACCGACGGTAAAAGCGGACCGCTGTCCCATGATCCCCAGACAGGGGGTATCTGCGGGAATCCCGGTTATTTGAAATACTGATAGAGTTGGCACTTAATCATCCCGTTATACAGTTTCCTCCGTTTATCTGCCCGTCTGCCAAACACCTGCTCAAACTGCTCATCGGGCGTGATAACAAAATAATGGAACCCTTCCCGCTTTTCAAAGACCTTTCCCATGCTGACGCAGAGTTCCTGCGCGGCTTTCACTTCCAAAAGGCGTTCCCCATAAGGAGGATTACAGACAATGGTTGCCCGCTCGCTGTGCAGATCCTCCAGAGAAAAATCCCGGATATCCTGACGGCGCACCCGTACTCGGGAAGAAACTCCAGCCTTTTTTGCATTCTCCTGGGTGAGAGCCACCGCTTCTTCGCTGATATCATAGCCGTAAGCGCGAAATTCAGCATCCCTCCGGATGCGATCCAGTGCAGCCTCCCTTTCCCTGCGCATAGACGCAGCAGGGAAGGCGCCCCATTTTTCACAGGCAAATTTCCGGTTCAGTCCCGGGGCGATGTGCATGGCGTCGAGTGCGGCCTCAATCAAAAACGTCCCGGAGCCGCACATCGGATCGCAGAAAACCGTATCCGAACGGATTCTTGCAAGGCTGAGAATCCCCGCGGCCAGAGTCTCCTTGATGGGCGCTTCATTGGAATTTTTCCGGTATCCCCGCTTGTGCAGCCCGGCGCCGGAAGTATCCAGCAGAATCATGACCTCGTCTTTGAGAATGGAGAACTGGAGCTGTACGGTCGAACCGGTTTCCTCAAACCAGGAGACATGGTAACGGGATTTCAGGCGCTCCACCGCTGCTTTTTTAATGATTTTCTGACAATCAGGCACGCTGTGAAGCTGGGAATTGAGCGACCAGCCCTTAACGGGAAACGCCTCCTGCCGTCCGATATACTCTTCCAGGGGAATCCGCTTCACGCCTTCAAAGAGTTCGTCAAAGGTTTTCGCCTGAAACCTTGCGAGCAAAATCTGCACCCGCTCGCCGCTGCGCAGGTTTAGATTGGTGCGCGCAATATCTTCCCAGTTTCCAGAAAACAGGACCCTCCCATTTTCCGCCTGTACGTCCTCACAATCGAGAAAGCGCAGTTCCCGCGCCACAATCCCTTCCAGCCCAAACAGGGTGGGGACGACCATTTTCATTTTCTCCATAACTTCATTCCTTTCGGCGGGGTGTCATACCCATCTGATAAAACGGGCCCTGCCAGCCGGCAGGGCCCGCACAGTTTTTCTTTCCTATTCGGCGCAGAGATCGACAATGACCTGTGCGAAAATCTTTGCGCTGACTACCAGTTCCTCTATCACGGCAAATTCATCCGGCCCGTGCATCCTGTTCTC
>CALDJI010000124.1 GCA_937901805.1 uncultured Clostridia bacterium
CCCCTCCATCCTGACACAGTTCGACGGTATACGTTCCATGCTGTCGGATATTGATTTGCAAAAACTCAAAGAGGAACTTGCTAAAGGAAAAGAATTCCTATTTCCAGAAGGGGAACTCTCTTTTTTACAGGCCAGAGTGGAATTGATCCCGCTCAGAAAAACAGAAAAAGATTTTGACGGCGCTGTCATGCGCATTTTTTTTGACAACGGACCTGAAAGTGTAAAAAACATCTATGAAACTCAAAAGCATCTTTCCGCTTTTATCAGCCAGTTTCGCTCCCCCATCAGCTCCATTTATACAGTGCTGATCCCCCTGGCAAAGCGGATGCGCGAACAAGGGGACCATGCGGGTTTGGACTATTTGAATGTGATTAGCCAAAACAGTTATAAAATCCTGCGCACAACCATCCAAATAGCAGAACTTACCCGTTACCAGACCGGCACCAACCGTCTGGACAAGGAATATGCCAGTTTATCTGAATTTCTTAAAGAACTCTGCGACGCGGTGTCCATTTTTGCAATGTCTTTGGGGGTGATGATCCGTTTTGAACGGCAGAATGATGAGATTTTCACCTGTTTTGACCGTGACAAACTATCCTATGCGGTACTTAATGTACTGCTCAATTCCTGCGAATACGGCGCAAAAAATGTGATGGTAAATCTAAAAAGAAACGGCGGCCTGGCTATAATTTATATCAACGACGATGGGGACGGAATCAGCGAGGAAGTATTAAGCCGCATTTTTGAACCATATTACTCGAAAAATTCCAAACATGAAATGTTCCATTCCCTGGGGGTGGGGCTCACATTGACAAGGTACACGGTTGCCGCACACGGCGGAAATGTGACCATTGAGAGCAAACCCGAGACAGGAACGACTGTCGTTATGACCCTCCCCATTTGTAAATGTACAAAACAGGATCGGCATACGGATTATCTTTACCAGACAATGGATCACTATATGAGCGATAAATTTTCCCCGGTCCATATTATGTTTGGCGCAGCTACGGGGATTTTCCATATTTAACCACAGAAAAGAGGCTACACGATGATTACCAGAGGTTCCGGCGTATTTCTCAATATTTCTTCCCTGCCTTCCGCATTCGGAATCGGCGGATTCGGGCAGGAATGCAGGCAGTGGATCGATAAACTTGCATCCATGAAAATGAAATGGTGGCAGATTCTCCCGCTCTGCCCGGCCGGCTATGGGAACTCTCCCTATTCCAGCATGAGCGCATTTGCCATCAATCCCAATTACATTGATTTGACTGCCCTGCAAAAACAGGGACTATTACACGAAGAGGAGCTGAAAGCCGCCCGGTATTCCGGCAGCCCCTATGCCGTGGATTACGACTGGGTGCGGGAGAACAAGGAAAAATGGGTGCGCACGGCTTTTTCCCGATTTACTGAAAAGAGTAAGCTGGATCTATTTTCCAAGCAGGAGGGCTCCTGGCTGGACGACTATGCCGCTTTTATGGCGCATAAACAGGCAAACCGGGGAAGACCTTTTTGGCAATGGGACAAACAGCCGCACCGTGAAGAACTGGAGTACTACCGTTTTGAACAGTATCTTGCCCATACACAATGGGCTGAAATAAAGTCCTATGCCAATGAACACGAGGTTTCCCTGTTCGGCGACATTCCTATTTATGTCCTGCATGACAGCGCAGATTTCTGGGGAAATCAGGAGCTCTTCCTGACCGACGAGGAGGGGATTCCCAACCAGGTTGCCGGTGTTCCGCCGGATTATTTTTCCGCCGACGGACAGCTGTGGGGAAACCCGCTCTATAACTGGAAAGTCATGGAGTGCGACGGGTTCCGGTGGTGGATGAGGCGGATTGAGAAAAACCTGAAACTCTATGACGCCGTGCGTATCGACCATTTCTGCGGACTGCATCAGTACTGGGCAATTCCAAAGGGGGCAAAATCTGCCAAGGAGGGGCACTGGGAAGACGGTCCCGGTATGAAATTGATTGAGAAAATCCGTACGCAGTTTGAATCCCCAAACATCATCGCAGAAGATCTGGGGGAATACAGCGAAGGGCTGTCGCAGTTCCTGAAAGACGCCGGATTCCCTGGCATGCGGGTTATGCAGTTTGGATTTTCCGAATATGAAAATATGCATACGCCCCACCGATACAGCGAAAACGTCGTCGCCTATACCGGCACACACGACAATGACACCCTGCTCGGATGGCTTTGGGCCACCCCGATGGAAGAAAAAAAGCGCCTGCTACGCTACTGCCGTTATTTTGACGACAACTGGGGCGAAGGGGGACCGCACAGCGAAGTAATCCGGTCAATCATCACAACCCTGTGGCAAAGCAGCGCCCTGCTCACCTTCCTGCCGGTACAGGATCTGTGCGGATATGGTACGGACACACGGATGAATATCCCTGGAAAACCGGATCATAACTGGGAATTCCGGATGACGCAGGAAGCCCTGTCACAAATTGATACCGATTTTTTTGCACAGCTTAACGAAACCTATGCCAGAGGCTAAAAAATTCCCGGACGGATATCCGTCCGGGAATTGTAAATTTTCAAACAAATCCTTATAGGCTGAAGCTAAGCCATTTCCGTAAAAGCTTTCCGAAGCCCTGCCGTCTCTGCCCAAATCCTCAGCGGGAAGAATTCATAGATGCCTCCAACTGCTGCTGGGTCAGGGTTTCCTGATTCGTTACAGCAAGCGCGCCGCTTTCCCACTCCTTCGTGGTGACCGTAAAAAGTTCCGTCTTTGAATCATAAACCTGCGTTTTTTCCCTGGTAAGAACCCATTCGCCGTCAAGACAGCGCATCTCCCCCTCACGGTAATCCGTTGCAGAGACATGATCATAAAAAGAAATTAACTTTTCGCTCTCCACCACCTGCGGGGAAGGCAGTCCGCTGAGTACGCTGTCCGGTTCAAAAGATGCAGATTCAATGTTCCACAGATAGCACTGATAATAAGTATTCTGCGCTCCTTTGGAACGCACCAAGCGGAGATCCTTCACACCATCGAAGTTCATATCCTCTACAGCCAGCAGAAAATCAGGGGTATTACTGGTGCATTCGCTCAGCTCTATGCTCTGCATGGGGAGGGTAGAAATGGAAGCGTGGTAGATTTCCAGTCTGGTTGCATGGTAGAGCCCGGTATCGTCAATATCGGCAAATAGTT
>CALDJI010000125.1 GCA_937901805.1 uncultured Clostridia bacterium
GGGGTTTGAGCGGTAAACTGCGAGGTTTGGGCATGCTCCGCCGCTGTCTCCATCTCTGCCACGATCTTGGCCAGTTCGGCCTCGGTCTCTCTTTTTGTCATCCCGGCAGGAGGAGACCATGAGCGGGTTGTTTGGATGGGGCGACCGGCAATATCGCGGCCGCTGTATACCCGTATCTGGTAGCTGTTCCCGCGCTTGCGTATAGTGGCCATGGGATCACCTCGTTTTAGTACGCGAAAAGAAAATCATTCGCTCGAGTCAGGATTGCGCCATCTGAGAGAGCAGAGAACCGTCAATTAGGATAACGCCGGTGTTTGCGGCGAGTTCACAAGCTGCGGCCGTAAAACTCGAATTAGTTACGACTACGCCTTTGGTACACTGGTAATATGGCATACCCGTATAAACTTCCTGAATAGGCTTTAGACCCAAAGGGGAGGAATAGCGCTTGCACTGGATGGCGTACTTTTCGCCGCCTTTTTCGGCAGTAATATCAACGCCAAAGTCACCAGAACCTTTTGTGACTACCACATTGCTGAATCCGTTGCGAGAGAGGACGTCCGCGACATAATATTCAAAGTCGTGGCCGTCCATAGCGCTATCAAGGGGTTCTGAATGGGAAACTGTTTCTGCGTAGGGAAGGGGAATGTCGATAATAATTGACCTGGTTCCATAGTCGGGGGACAACCGCAGGCCTTGCTCGCCCACCATAAAGGCGATGTCGGTTTGTAAAGACAAGGCTTTTGACAGATGTGTGCCGGGAGATAGCATTGCAGAAAGCTGTATCTTTTCGTCAGGTATTATGCGCCAGCTATGCACTGTCAGGTCAACAGAGAATGATGCAAATGCCCTAGAAACAGAGTTTATATATTGAAAGGCCAACTCTCTTTCTAGTTCTTCTTTCCTAGAATCTAGAGTTTCAGACGTAACATTGTTTAGACGGCTGGAAACTAGCGATTCAAAAGATTTTTGGGAAACGGTGATTTTATGTTTCCCTGTTAAAGAACTGGGCCCAATAAGGCAGCAGCTTTCCATACCCGAAATCAATTGTTTCGCCTTGGCCATGTTAACACGCATTTTCCTACACAAAGAAATAGCAGAAAGTTCACCAATGGGCATAAAAAGTGAGATCGCCTTTAACATATGGAGGCCGAAGTCCTGCTCGTACTCTGCTTCAGTTCCGCAATTTTTACAGAAAAGACCAGTCAGGAGCTCCCCGCATTTTTTACAGTACATTGTTTCCCTTCCTTTTATAGTTAATGACGCAACAAAATACCCAAAAATCGTTGCGTATATTTGGAACAAGTTTCATGGTTAAACTGTATTGAAAGAACAAGATGCTTGTGCTATCTTATAGATACAGCAAGACGCGCCTCCTCGGAAAATGTTGCCAGTTACACCGAGCGCCGGAAGCGATAAAATGGAATGGCGCGCAAAGGCTGGCCTACAAAATTGAGGAGGCTATGGAGATGTCGGCGAATCAAGATACCCTGAAAGAAATTATTCGGGAACTCGAACAATCGCAACATTGCAACATAGCAGCAGTCCTGCTCAAACATTTCTGGATGAATCTCATTGAGGGGAATCAGAACCACCCAGAAAATCCCGCGAAAGAATGAAATCCAGATAGTCCTTTGCACTGCGGAGCTGGTCGTCGTCCAATTGGGATAGGCAATCTATAAGTTCTGCGAGCTCTGGACGGCCTTGCAAGGCCATGCCGACACCCTCGTCATCTGACGGG
>CALDJI010000126.1 GCA_937901805.1 uncultured Clostridia bacterium
CCTGCGCTCCCCGTTGTCGCACGGGTCGGAAGTTTGGCCGAAGCACTCATTCGGGTGATTTTCAAATTCATCCTGTTTTCCTCGCTTTTCTCCGCCTTTATTGTACCCGGCGGTAGTAAAGTCCTCTGGTATAGTCTCCGCTCGCGGGGGATTTTGCCTGATATGCATGCAGAATTTCCCCGCACTGCGTCCGCTCCTCCTCAGTAAACAGCAAAAGCGCAAAATGTACGCCGGAAAATTCCTGCAGGCGTTCTGCCAGCCAGAGGGCTTTCGGATTATAAATTTCACTTGCCCCATAGGAGCAGGAGACTGCAAATTCATTTCCCAGCCGATCAGTAAGATGGTATCCCTCCCTGCGGCACTTGCCGCAGGAGGTTACATTTTTCAGCGGGCAGTTTCTTGTCAGCATCAGCGGAAGATGCCCATAGGCCATCACTCCAACCGGGAAAGGGGATTGCAGGGTACGGATACATTCGAGCGGCGTTTCAAAGGAGATCACCGCCTCGCTTATCCCCATTCCAGCTGCCGCCTTGAGCGCATGGGAATTGGTCAGGTTCAGGGAAAATCCCCCTTCTGTTACAAAACCAAACCGCCGGCAGCGCGCAACATCCCCGAGATTATGGACAAGGGCGCGGGAAATTCCCATTTCCTTTAAAACGGCAAGCTGTTCTTCCAGTTCCTTCTCCCGCTCAAAGCAGGCCCGCGGAAGGACGGCGCAGAGTATGGGCAGATGCTCCCGTACCCAGGAGGTATCCCGGTTCCGATAGAGTTCCTGTACCGGAAGATAGATCCGCTCCAGCATGGAAATATTCTCCGGCACCTGGGAAATCTGTACAAACTGCGCCCGCAGGGCGGGCAGATTCGGGAAATCACAGATAGAACGCATCTTTTCCGGCAATTCCTCCAGACAGGGTTTTTCCTGCCGTCTTCCCCGGACGTCAGAAAGCTTTGCCAGACAGGATCTGCGCATCTCATTGAGCGCGGATGCTGGGAAAAACAAGCCTTCGTCCAATTCTGCACAGAACGTATCCACCCGGTAGGGAGTTCCTCCTGTCTTTTCCAGACTGCGGCGCACGGAATCTGCGTCCGCGGCCTTTGTCTTCGCCGTCTGAGGAAGCTCGCCCTGTACCCGGACAATATTTCCAGCCTCGTCCATACAGCAGAGTTCGCATGGCTTTCCCGTCCGGGCGGTAAACCGCATTGTTACGCCCACGCGGGGCATCTCTCTTTTATAGAGTTCATGCAATTTTGAAAAAACATCGGACGCCGCTGTGACATCCTCTTTCTGGCGGATCCCAAACATAGCGGGGGAGGGAAGTCCCCGGTAGTATCCATCGGTGAATCCGCTGCGGGAAAATACCGCCCGGAGCATCTGGGAAAGCTGCGGATCGATCCGGCCGTATTCCCGCATCTGGTAACAGCATGCCACCGCGCACGCCACATATTCCGGACGTTTCATCCGTCCCTCAATCTTAAACGAAGCCACTCCCGCCTCATAAAGTTCTCCGAGGTACTCGATATGGGATAAATCCTTCAGACTCAAATCATGACGGGATCTGTCATAGATCCCGTTATTTGCACAAAACGGGAGACGGCAGGGCTGAGCGCAGAGTCCGCGATTGCCGCTCCTCCCGCCAATCATAGCGCTCATGGTACATTGCCCGGAAATGGACATACACAGAGCGCCGTGGATAAACACTTCAATTTCAATCGGGGAATGCGCGCAGATATGCCGGATCTGTTCAAAAGAGCACTCTCTTGCCAAAACAGCACGGGAAAATCCGAGTTCTGCCAGTTCCATCACTCCATCCAGCGTATGGACGGACATCTGGGTGGAACCGTGCAGTTCCATTTCTGGACAAATCCGATTTGCAAGCGCCGCTACACCCAAATCCTGTACAATCAGGGCGTCCACGCCCGCACTGGCGGCATCCTCAATTGCACGGCATACCCGATCCGTTTCGTCATCAAAGACAAGCGTATTGAGCGTCTGGTGTACGGATACTCCCCGTTCATGGCAAAAGGAAACCGTCTCGCACAGCTCTTCAAATCCAAAATTGGAAGCATTCCTTCTGGCATTAAAATCCTTTGCGCCCAGATAGACGGCGTCACAGCCCGAATAAACTGCCGCACGCACTGATTCAAAGCTCCCGGCAGGGGCCAGGATTTCCGCTTTTTTTCTCATTCCTTACTGCCTTTCTCCCCTTTGAGCAGTTCAATCTGAGTTTGCAGGGACAAAATCTGGCGCTTTGCCTCATCCGCTTCCAGACGGGCGCGGCGCGCTTCTTCCAAATATTCTGTGAGCTGCGAACGCAGATGATCGCTGGACTGCGAAGCCTTACGGCTTTCATCCAGATAATTGAGAGAACACAGCAGAGCGGCAGACATCACAGACATCGATGAGCTGGAATCCAGCAGACCTGTCATATCCCGATTGATAATCTCCGCAAGGGAGTTTACATAATCGGCAGATTCTTCTGTCACCACAGTGTATTCACTGCCATACAGTTTCACCTTGATGCGGTTCATACCAAAACCCCTTTAATTCAATCATAAAAACAGAAAAGAAACAGCGTAATTTCCTCTTTTACGCCGTATATTGACATTATACCTGATTTACCACCTATAAAAAAGAGATAAAATGAAAATAATTCATACTTTCCTCTAGGTGACATAATTTTGAACCGGATACTATGGCGGTTCTAGGAAAGATCCACAACAAAGCAGATCTTCCCAATGCCTTCCAGAAGCTTTTTAGAGGGACGAAAATGAATTTCTTTCCCATTTCTCAAAAGCAACGCCCCATTACTGTATTTTTGCCCTTTTTATGATAGAATAGTTTTATTGAGAAAAAGCCGTTGGATTTCCGGAATATTCCTGATAAAACAGTGATGAAGCTCAGATTTTTTTAACCGATCAACCGCAGATAAGCGGAACCCTGTAAGAGCCAAAAAGGAGAATCCCCATGAAAACAAAAACCCATTCTGTTCCCGTTGCCTTTGTGGTAATCTTTTCCCTCCTCATTTTAATCGGGGCGGGATTGGTATTTCTAGGAATCAAGAATACCATCGAATTAAATGGAAAAGTCAAAAACTATGAAAAAACAACCGGCTATCTTTCTGATTACAAACTGGATTCAGAGGGAGGATACGACCGTAGGCATAACCGGCAATCAGCTCCCACCTATTTCCTCACCTACAATTACTCGGTAAATGGTACAGAGTATACTGTGACCACAGACTACAGCACCAGCTTCCTGCCTGCCATTGGCAGCACCCGCGAAATCCGTTATAACCCGGCAAATCCTCAAACCGCGGTGGCTGTCGGTCCGAATGGGAACTCTACCATGATTCTGGTAGGGTCTCTGTTTGCCGTTGTCCCCTGCGCATTCCTGCTCCCGGTCCTGCTCTCCGAAAAAAAAGAAAAGCGGAAGGGTAAACGAAATAAAGCGCTGCGAGTCGATGGTTTCCGGTTTGTATTAGGGTTGATCCTGGTGCTATTGGGTTACGGGGCTCTGTATTTGATCACGGGTGCCTTTTCTATTGGCGGGATTCTCCATTATTACAGGACCTCTTTCACGTTCCCGCTTGTAATTCCCCCCATTTTTCTGGCAGCCGGCCTGTTTACGGCGGTTACCGCCTTCATGCCGAAAAAACTGGCCCAATGGGAAGAAAAGCAAAAAAGATACAATGAAAAAATGGAGGAAATCAAACGCCGTATGGACAACTACCGGCACTGATAAAATCAGGGTAAAAAAACGCCCCATGCAAAGAATCTTCTTTGCATGGGGCGTTTGCTCTGCATTATTCCTGAGCAGGGGAGGGATTCTCCGAAGAAGGCGCTCCAGAGGGTTCCTCTGTTTCCTGTCCCGCCGGCTCCTGTGGAATTTCGGCGGATTCCTCCTCTTCCTCGTGTTCTGCACGGGCAAGTGTGACCACCTGGGAGTTTTCCGACGTCCGCATGACGCGCACGCCTCCCGCATAACGGGATTGAACCGGGATCTGATCTACGGCAAAACGGATAATAATGCCGTCGTCCGTGATCAGGATGATATCGTCCGTATCATCCACTACCTTGATTCCCGCGACAGTACCCTTTTCCTCACTGACATGATAGTTGGTCAGGCCTTTACCGGCACGGTTCTGCACACGGTAGTCCTCCAGCCGGGTACGGCGGCCCTGTCCCTTCGTGGTAACAGTCAGCAGGGTAGCGCCTTCCCGGATTCTCGCCATGCCGATGACTTCATCCCCATCTTCCAGGGAAATTGCCTTTACGCCGCGCGCAGTACGGGAGAGCGGGCGGGCGTCCTGTTCCGAAAAACGGATAATCATCCCGTTTTTCGTTGCGACAAATACCTCGCAGTTTCCATCCGTCAGGCGTACCCAGGCGAGATCGTCTTCTTCGTCCAGGGAAATAGCAATGACGCCTCCCTTTCTGGTGGTATGGTAAGCGGAAAGCTCAGTCCGTTTAATAATCCCGTTTTTTGTCACCATAACCAGATACTGATCGTCACGGAATTCCTCCACCCGGATCATGGAGGTAATCTTCTCCTCCGGTTCCAGCGGTAACAGGTTGACCACGTTCACACCGCGCGCGGTGCGGGAACTTTCTGGGATTTCGTAGCATTTGAGACGGTAAACCCGCCCGCGGTTGGAGAAGAACAGCACATAGTCGTGCGTAGAGCCGATAAAGAGCGTCTCCACAAAATCTTCTTCCCGGGTGGTCATGCCGGAAATCCCGCGTCCACCGCGTCGCTGGGATTTATAGACGTCCACCGGTTGGCGCTTGATATATCCGAGATGGGTGAGAGTGATAACGCAATCCTCCACCGGGATCAGGTCTTCGATATCGACCTCCCCGGACACAGTCTGTATCTCTGTTTTACGCTCATCCTTGAGTTTGGCAACAATCTCTCTCGCCTCATCCTTGATGATGGTGAGGATTTTGTTTTTATCAGAGAGGATTCCCTCCAGCTCCGCAATTTTGACAAGCAGGCCGGCAAGTTCCTCTTCGATTTTTTCCCGTTCCAGTCCGGTCAGCTGTCCCAAACGCATCTGGACAATGGCATTTGCCTGTATTTCATCCAATCCAAAGCGTTCCATCAGGGCCTGTCGTCCTTCCGGGATGGATTTGGAGGCACGCAGCACAGCAATGACTTCGTCAATAAAGTCCAGGGCAATCTTCAGCCCTTCCAGGATATGGGCGCGTTCCTTTGCTTTTCGCAAATCAAACATCGTGCGCCGAGTGATGACCTCACACTGGAAATCAATGTATTTCTGGAGCATTTCCTTGAGCGGCATAACCTTTGGCACGCCGTCGGACAAGGCGAGCATAATAACTCCCACCGTCTCCTGAAGAGAACTGTAAGAATACAGTTGGTTGAGCACAATCTGGGGATTCGCGTCCCGCTTGAGTTCAATGACAATACGCATACCATCGCGGTCGGATTCATCCCGCAGATCCGAGATGCCGTCGATCCGTTTATCCTTGACCAGGTTGGCGATGGATTCAATCAGACGCGCTTTATTGACCATATAGGGGATTTCTGTGACAACAATCCGAAAACGGCCGTTTTTTTCCTCTTCAATTTCCGCACGGGCGCGCAGGGTTATTTTTCCACGTCCGGTCTGATACGCGGCACGGATCCCGGAACGGCCCATGATAATGCCTCCGGTCGGGAAATCCGGGCCTTTGATGTGCTCCATCAGCCCTTCCAGCCCCGTATCCGGGTTATCGATGAGATAGCACATGCCGTCCACAACCTCCGCCATATTGTGCGGGGGGATATTGGTCGCCATACCGACCGCGATTCCAGTCGAACCGTTGACCAGCAGGTTTGGAAACCGGGAGGGGAGGACCGCCGGTTCTTTGAGGCGGTCGTCATAGTTAGAGGTATAGTCCACGGTATCCTTATCAATATCCGTGAGCATGTGCAGCGCCATCTTGCTCATCCTGGCTTCCGTATACCGGTAGGCTGCAGCCGGGTCTCCATCAATGGAACCGAAGTTGCCGTGTCCGTCTACCAGTGGATAGCGCAGGGAAAAATCCTGTGCCAGGCGCACCAGTGCGTCATAGACCGAAGCGTCTCCGTGTGGATGGTATCGGCCAAGTACGGAACCGACGGTATCCGCACATTTGCGGTACGCCTTTTCCGGGGTTAGGCCGTTTTCATACATCGTATACAGGATTCTTCTGTGGACGGGTTTAAGTCCGTCCCGTACATCCGGAAGAGCGCGGCTGACAATAACGGACATGGAATAGGCAAGGAAGGATTCTTTCATTTCCTTCTCAATGTCCACCGGGATGACCGTCGTATTCTGCAAATTCAACTCTTCCTGAGACGTCATTTTGTTGTCTGTACTCAATTTCTATTCACCCTTACTCTCGATATCGTCACAGGCTCACACTTTTGAAACCCTCTACTTTTTCCTTGAAAAGCCCGGTCAAATACCGGATATCTTCATCAGAAAGGCAGGTTTTTGGAATCACATACAGCCTTCTGTTTTCAATCAACAGGTTAAAATATTTCTTTGTCCCATAGACAATCATGTTCCCGTCCATCGGGAAAAAAGTACACAGCCCTTCATTGTCTGCAAAAATCCCCTCCGCGCTGATGCAGATGGAAAACCGCTTGGTATTGGCGGCATAAGCTGACGCTGTGGAACGCGCTTCCATATGCGGCACAATCCAAAGAGCAGCGAGGATTACAAGGCAGAGGATGCCCAGTACCAGCCCCATGATATAGCTGAAATTACGCAGATAAGAGATTAGGTACATCCCGGCAATTACAGCAAGGAGCACGGTTTCCGCAATACGGAGTCCCCTTTTTTTTAGCACCTGGGTCTGCCACAGGCCGCCGAGGACATCCTGAAATTCCACATTGACTGTGCAGGCAGCATAGGGAAGCTTCTGTTCCCTGAGCAGGGATATCCCCTGTTCATACCCCTGCCGCTCACAGACCTGTTTGAGTGTTTTTATCAATTCTTTCTCTTCCATACTTATTTTCTCGCTTTTTTACTTGGCTTTTTGGCAAGCCGGTGCCGGCTTTTTCCGTATTCCTCACACTTGCGGTACAAAAAATCGGAAAGCCGTTCATAGGTATTTCCTTCCAAAATCCGTTTAGGGAGGATAAACGCCTGCAGATCGTTGAGCAAAATCAGTACAAACTGCTCGTTTTCCAATACCCCTGCGATATCGGAAAATGCAACGTCCGTTTCTTTATCCTGATAGGTATCCCGCACAAATTCCTCATACAGGCGGATATGGAATTCCCCTTTTAAACTCTCGCTTTCCCGATAAGTCTTGCCGACGGATTTTTTCAGCTGGGCAGGGAAGACATAGGCATAATAGGTCAGGGAAAACACCCCGAACAAAAACAGAACCACTGTCATGATCTTGATGAGCAGGGAAGTACTTTCCAAATTAAAAAAGAGGCTGAACATCAACGCCGCGATCACGATTTCCAGAATTCCAAAGATCCTGGTTTTGCGCCGGGACTTTGCCATATTCCGCTCAAAGAGCATCAGGTTAAAGTCAATATATTCCTGTTCAGACAGGGTGTAACGGAAATCAAAAACCGGTTCCTGCTCCGGTTCGAGGAACGTTTGATCCTGCACAACGTCCTGCCGCAACCCCTCTTTCTGGAGTTTCGGAGTTTCCTCTAAGCCCTGTTCGAGTTCAAAATCGTTTTCCATGATGGGGTTCCCCCTTTATACATCAAGGTTATTGGCATATTGGGCGTTTGTTTCAATAAATTCCCGTCTGGGCGCGACTTTATCTCCCATCAGGATGGTAAAGGTCTCATCCGCGCTGGCGGCGTCCTCCATCTCCACCTTCATCATGATACGGTTTTCCGGGTTCATTGTCGTCTCCCACAGCTGTTCGGGATCCATTTCACCAAGACCTTTATAGCGCTGGATATCCACTTTGGAAGAGGATTCCGCATTCATCTGTGCGAGGATACCGTCCCGCTCTTCATCTGAGTAGGCATAGCGATGCTGTTTGCCCCTGGTAAGGCGGTACAGCGGCGGCTGTGCCAGATAGACATGGCCCTCTTCAATAAGCGGGCGCATATACCGGAAAAAGAAGGTGAGCAGCAGCGTACGGATATGGGAACCATCGACGTCGGCATCCGCCATAATGATGATTTTCCCATAGCGGAGCTTTTCGAGATCCAACTCATCGCCAAGCCCGCAGCCGAGCGCCGTCACCACAGGCATCAGCTTTTCATTGCCGTAGACCTTATCCAGTCTTGCCTTTTCCACATTGAGCATTTTGCCCCACAACGGAAGGATGGCCTGGAAGCGGCGATCACGTCCGGATTTGGCGGAGCCGCCTGCAGAATCTCCCTCGACAATGTAGATTTCTGTATAAGTGTTGTCCTTAGAGGAGCAGTCCGCAAGCTTTCCGGGAAGGGAAGCGGATTCAAGCGCGGATTTTCTCCGGGTCAAATCCCTTGCGCGCCTTGCAGCCTCCCTTGCATGGGCGGCTCCGAGCGCTTTGTCGAAAATCGTCCGGGCAATAGAAGGATTTTCCTCGAAATAATAAGTCAGTTTTTCATAAACCATGGCGTCCATCATTGAGCGTACTTCCGTATTGCCGAGTTTCGCCTTAGTCTGTCCTTCAAACTGGGCCTCTGTCAGCTTGACCGAAAGAATAGCAGTCAGTCCTTCGCGCACATCCTCGCCGCTCAGGTTCTTGTCATTTTCCTTAAGCAGACCGGTCTTTCTCCCATAGTCGTTAAAGACACGGGTCAGCGCGGATTTAAAGCCCACTTCATGGGTACCGCCGTCCGTGGTATGGATATTGTTGGCAAAGGATAAAATCAGTTCATTGTAGCTGTCGTTATACTGCATTGCGACTTCGCAGATGCAGGTATCACTGGAGGTGCTGAAATGAATGATATCCTTGTGAAGAACCTCCAGGCCTCTGGTCTTGTGGATATGCTCGACAAAGCTGCGGATACCGCCTTCATAGTGGAGTTTTTCCTCCTTGATGTGTTCCGGATCGCGCAGATCGGAGAACAGGATATTGACCCCTGCGTTTAAAAAGGCCTGCTCCCGCAGCCGTTTGAGCAGTACTTCATAATCGTAAACCATCTCTTCAAAGATCTGGGGATCCGCTTTAAAGGTAATGGTAGAGCCGGTCTGCTCCGTATCGCCGATGATCTTGAGATCGCCGGTTGCGATCCCGCGTTCAAACCGCTGGAAATAGGTATGCTCTCCATTGCGCACTTCCACCTCCAGCCATTCGGACAGGGCATTGACCACCGATGCGCCGACGCCGTGCAGGCCGCCGGAAACCTTGTATCCGCCGCCGCCAAATTTTCCGCCCGCATGCAGGACGGTAAAGACGACGGTAACCGCTGGAATCCCAAGTTTCGGCTGAATACCGACCGGGATGCCGCGTCCGTTGTCCACTACGCGCACCACATCGCCCGGCAAGAGCTGAACTTTAATTTCCGAACAAAAGCCGGCAAGCGCCTCATCGATTGCATTGTCGACAATTTCATAGACCAGATGGTGCAGACCCTTCGGTCCCGTTGAGCCAATATACATTCCAGGGCGTTTACGGACTGCTTCCAGCCCCTCAAGCACCTGGATCTGTTCGCCGCCATACTGGGTGTCTTTTGCCTGAGGTGTATTTTCCAAAACAAAAACCTCCGAATCCAATGGGTTAAAATCACAATAAATGAAAAAACGGCAGGAAATCAGGACAATTTCAAATGCTGGACAAATCCAGCGCGTTTTTTCAGTGTCTGGGAAGAAATCTGGGAGATGTAAACAGTCACCCGCCGGTTCTGTTCGCATACAATAAAGGATTTTGGCAGTTCCGTGGAGACGTTGACCACCCTTCCATGCTGCTCCGCGTTGGCAAGATACCGCTTGGTATGCCGGGAAATCGACGCATTTTCAATATCAAAAATCCCTACAATTTCGTCCAGCCGCACCACGGTATCCTGTCCCAAATGCAGGTACATTCCAAGATTCCTCCTTATCGCTGTTTAAAGATATTCCCCTGCCGCACCTCAAAGACATTCCCCTCCTTGAGAGAGGAGAAATAAGAGGCGTCACAGCAGGTGATAAAAACCTGCTGCCCCTGTAAATGGTTGAGCAGGAATTCTTTACGGGTATTATCCAATTCACTCATCACATCGTCAAGTAAAATCACACAGGGTTCCCCTACGCTGTCGCTTAGGATCATCGCCTCTGCAAGTTTAAGCGCCAGAACACAGCTTCTCTGCTGGCCCTGGGAGCCATATTCCCTGGCGGACATCCCGTTGATTAAAATTTCCAAATCATCCCGGTGCGGGCCGACTGAGGATACCCCGGTCCGCACGTCCTGAGGGCGGGCGGACAGAAAGGCGGCAAGCAGACCGGTCTCATCTGGGCTGCCGCAGTCCATACACTGGTAACTTACGGAAAATTGTTCTTTTCCCCCGCTGATACCCTCGTAGAGTTTGGACGCCTCTGCATTGAGCCTTGCGACATACCGCCTTCTCACATCCAATAGGGCGGCGCCGAGCCTAGCCGCACTCTGATCCCATACATCAAGCATGGAAAGCAGATCAGCGGAAAAGGCGACATCTTTGAGCAGGGAATTGCGCTGTACAAGCACCTTGTTATAGTCGAGCAGCAGTTTCTGATACCGCCGGCTGATAACGCAGAGCGCGCCGTCTAAAAATTTCCGCCGCAGCGCCGGCCCGTCCTTGACAAGTTCCAGGTGATCCGGGGAAAACAGGCAGGCACAGAATACCCCTGTCAGTGCAGAAGAAAGCCCCCGATCCACATCATTTAAAACAACATGCCTGCCTTTATCAATCTGCAGGGAGGCCTGCTGCATACGGCCTCCCGCTTCAAACTTCATATCCAGGCGGGAGAAATCCCTTCCATGTTCAATCAGCTGTGCATCCCTGGCAGAACGGAAACTTTTCAGGCCGGTAAAGAGATATATGGCCTCAATGAGATTGGTTTTCCCCTGGGCATTGTCACCGTAAAGAATATTGATGCCCTCGCCAGGGGAAAAGGAGGCGTCCGACAAGTTGCGGAACTGCCGAAGGGAGAGCTCTGTCACTTTCATAGCCCGGAGACAACCTTCAGTTCCAGTTCTCCGTCCAAGAGGACAACATCCCCCGGGCGAATCTTTTTGCCGCGGACAAGGCAGGATTCTCCGTTCAGGAAAACAGCCCCCTCGGCAATCATCTCCTTCGCTTCGCCGCCGGTCAGCGCGACGCCTGCATATTTGAGCAGCTGATCCAGCTTAATGAATTCCGTATGAATGGCCACCCGTTCAGTTCTCATTTTTCAACCTCACCGGCAGCACAAGGAACAAAAAGCTGTCCCCATCCATCGGGACCACTTTCATCGGCGCAAGCGGGCCGCTCAGTTCCAGTTTTACCTGATCGCTCTGGCAGGCTTTGAGCGCATCGAGCAGATATTTGTTGTTAAATCCAATCTCTACCGGGCTGCCTTCCAATTTACATGAAAATGAGTCGGTTGCTTTTCCAATAGTAGTCGCAGAGGAAAGATGGATCTCGTTTTCAGAAAACTCACAGCGCACCGGGCTTTTCAGACGATCCGTAATGAGCAGGGAGACTCGCTCAATACTCTCCACCATCTCGCGAACGGAAACAGTGACCGTGGTAGTACTGTTTTTCGGGATTGCATTTTTATAATCCAGGAACTCCCCGTCCAGCAGACGGGAAATGACCAGATAGCCCGCAATTTCAAACACAATATGCTTTTTACTCAAAGAGACGCTGACAAGCTTGTCGTCGTCTTTCAGCAGCTTGGTAATTTCGGACAGGGTTTTGCCCGGTACGATAAATGTGGCGTTTTGCGGGATCTCCGCTTTTTCCCTGCGCATGGCAAGGCGGAAACCATCGACCGAGACGGCGGTAATCCGTCCGGCTTGTTCGTCCATTTCAAACAGAGTACCGGTATGGGCGGGTTTGGTATCCGTAACGGCGACCGCAAAAAGGGTCTGTTCAATCATGCTCTTCATCGCAGCGCCCGACAGAGTAAAGGAGAGATCGGAATCGATAGAGGGCAATTCCGGAAAGTCAGAAGCGGGCATACCAAGGATGGTAAACTCCGCCGCACCGGACTGTACAACCGTTAAGAGTTTATCGTCACAGGTAATACTCAGTGTTTCCCCGGAAATTTTCCGCGCCATGTCGGAAAATAGACGGGCATTGAGGATCAGTTCCCCTTCCTGTTCTATGGAAGCAGGCAGAGAGGTGGTAATACCCAGTTCCAGATCATATCCGGACAGAGAAAGACTTTCCCCCTGCGCTTTGAGAAGGATTCCCTCCAGCGCCGGAAGGGCTGCTTTGGAAGAAACCGCACGGGAGACATTGGATAGTGCATCGCATAATGCCTGGCGGTTGCAAGTAAACTTCATAAGATCACCTTCTAGAATGATTGAATAGAAAAGAAAAATAGTAGTTATAGTAGGGGCCGTTTAATTGTGGAGAAAATGGAAAACCCCAGAATCCATGCGGTTTTCCGGCATTTTTCCGGCCGTTTACGAATGGTTGCAAAGATGTCCAAAAGTGGAAGAAAAAACTTTTTCCCACCGAGAAGTGGAAAACTATGTGGGTAATGTTGAATACTCGGTGCATAATTAAGGGTATTATGGTAACCAAGCGCAACCTCGTGAAATAGTTGGTGGAAAAAGTGGAAAACCTATTTGTGGAAAATATTCCCGTTAGCTGTCGCGGATGTTTTTAATAATGTCCTCAATGGTCTCCTTGTAATGGGAGTCCTGGGTCATATTTTTTTCTACCTGCTGGATAGCATACACAATGGTGGAGTGATCGCGGCCCCCAAATTCCTCTCCAATAGCGGCCATGGACATCTGAGTGATTTCCCGCACAACATAGGCAGCCACCTGACGGGCAGAGGAGATCTGCGCGGCGCGCTTGTTGGAGCGGATATCTGTCGGAGAGACGTTGTAGGTGCGCGCTACCTCGTTGATGATGCGCTCTACAGTGACCGGAACAGGTTGGTTGTCGTTGAGGATATCCCGGATGGCATTTTGTGCAATGGAAATGGAGGGCGGGGTTCCCGCTAGGAGCTTAAACGCTTTGAGTTTTTTGACCGCGCCTTCCAACTGCCGGATATTTGTTTTCAGGCGGTTTGCAATGTACTCGGCGACATCGTCCGGAATGTTGATGTCGAGCAGCTGCGCCTTGCGCCGGATAATGGCAATTCTGGTTTCAAAGTCCGGCGGCTGGATATCGGCAAGCAGACCCCATTCAAAACGGGTGCGCAGGCGATCCTCCAGGGTTTTGATCTCTTTGGGCGGCCGGTCAGAGGTCAGGACAATCTGCTTGCCGGCATGATAGAGGGTATTGAAGGTATGGAAGAATTCTTCCTGCGTACTCTCTTTTCCACCGATAAACTGGATGTCATCGACCAGCAGGACGTCTGCTTTGCGGTATTTGGCGTGAAATTCCTGTGTAGATTTGGCGGCAATCGCCTCGATCAGTTCGTTGGTAAATTCTTCGCCCTTGACATAAATAATGTTGGTACCGGGCCTGGAATGGGAGATTTCATTTGTGATGGCATAGAGCAGATGGGTCTTTCCCAATCCGGATCCACCATAGATAAACAGCGGGTTATAAGTCCCGGATGGGTTGGAGGCAACAGCCAGGCAGGCCGCATGCGCAAATTTGTTGGAAGGGCCGACGATAAAGGTGTTAAAGGTGTACTCGTAATCCCCGCCGCGGGAAGTTTGTTCAACCTGCTCGGAAGTGAAGGAGGAAAGCTCCGGCTCGCCTGTACCGGCGGCGCTCTGGGAGGAAGCGGCGGCCTTGTGGCTTTCCTCCGCAATGATGTTGATCTTGACCTCAAAGCCAAGCGTTTCTTCAAACGCGCGGGTCAGGATGCTCAGATATTTTTTTTCGATGATGTCTTTTTGGAACGAAGAGGAGACGCGAAGGTTTGCGATCCCGTCCTCAAATGAGACGGGCTCAATACAGGTAATCCACAGTTCATAGGCTACCTTGGTAATCTGTCCTTTGCAGTACTCGCTGACTAGGTTCCATGCGTCCTTGAAGGATTCCATGATTTGATACAACCCCCGGATAATGGATTTTCACATCTGCGTGTGCAAAAGTTGTTGAGGAACAAAAAAGACGGTCAATTTAGGTGTTGAAAACCTGAATCCCACCGTTTTTTAAACTGTACTAATTTTAACATAAGTGGGACTGCGATTCAAGCTTTTCCACCGCTTATTTCCGCTTTATATTATAATAGTATAAGAGAATGGAAAATTTTAAACGGCAGATAGGAAATGTATAGGGGAAATTACTTTTGGGATTGTTCTCAAAATATACAAAATATAAGGGATAAAACGGCGAAACCTGTATGGAGAACCACACAGATTTCTTTCTGGATGGGCAGTATTAAAAAAGGAGATTCAGTTGGATACAAAAACGGATGATATCCGGGGAAAACTGCGAAAAAAGCGTGAAAAATCAAACGGAAATTTAAAAAATGGATTGACAGGCCATGGAATCGTGATATATACTATTTACTTGCAAGGTTACGCCTTATGATATCGCCTACCACTCTTTCGCAAAAAAAGATTGAAACGGCGGCAAAGGAAAATGATATCGCTGTCCTGGTCATACGGGCCGGCAGAAGAAAAAGGGGGGTACCCAATATGCTGAGAACTTACCAGCCGAAAAAGCGCCAGAGAAAAAAGGAGCACGGCTTCCGCAAGAGAATGGCGACAAAGAACGGACGCAAGGTTTTGGCGCGCCGCAGAGCAAAAGGCAGAAAGCATCTGTCTTATTAATCTCTGGCCACACCCTGCTGTGGCCTTTTCTTTTACACGCAAGTATTGAGGAAATCAATGAACCCGAAAATTGTGACACTCAAAGAAAACAGGGATTTTAAGCGACTGTATGCAAAAGGAAAATCCTGTCCGCATCCGCTGCTTGTGACCTATGCGAGAAAAAATCGGCTGAATGTCAACCGGATCGGCATTACGGCGAGCAAGAAAATTGGAAATGCCGTTTCCCGTAACCGGGCACGCAGAATTATCAGGGAGGCGTACCGCTCTATAGAGCCGGGACTTCCCGGCGGATGGGATTTTGTTTTTGTTGCGCGTTACAAAACCACACTGATAAAAACACAGCGGCTGATCCCTGTCATGAGAAAACAGATTTCAAAACTTACAACTACCAAAACAGACGGCGGCGTAACGAAATAACCGTTATGGCGGCGCATTTTTTGTATCTTGATTCCTTTGTTTACGGATTTTTGAAATAGGGGATATAATTTGAAATTTTTGCTTCTCAAACTGATTGGATTTTATCGAAAATACATTTCGCCGCTCAAAAAACCTTGCTGCAGGTTTTATCCGACCTGCTCGGCCTATGCGCTTGAAGCAATTTCTACTTATGGAGCCGCACGCGGCGGATGGCTCGCGCTCAGGCGTATTTTAAAGTGTCACCCGTTCCATCCGGGAGGCGTAGATTTGGTTCCGACTCCCGAACAGCTTGCATCCAAACGAAAGAAAAAGAAATAGGAAACTCACTCGCTGGAGGATTACGAAATGGAATTTATCAACTCAATCTTCGGTTATCCTTTGGGGTGGCTCATGTGGCTGTGCTATAAAATTGTCTCAAACTATGGCATTGCGCTGATCATCTTCACCCTTTTGACAAAACTGATCTTGTTCCCTCTTGCAGTTAAGCAGCAGAAATCTTCACTGCGCATGGCAAGAATGCAGCCGAAGCTGGAAGAGCTGCAAAAGAAATACGGCAAAAATAAAGAAAAATACAGCGAAGAGATGTTAAAACTCTACGATGAGGAAAAGTACAACCCCATGAGCGGTTGTCTGCCCATGCTCATCCAGTTCCCGATTCTCTTTGGTTTGATTGACGTTATTTATAAGCCGATGACCCATATCCTGCGGATTCCATCGGATGTCATCAAACTCGCAACGGATATTGCGACCAACAATGGCTCTGTGATGTCCTATTCGCCTCAGCTTTTGGCGATCCAGGGAATCGCCCAGAATCCGCAGCCCTATATTGATGCAATGGGGGCGGATGTCGTTTCCCATATCCAGAGCCTGAACCTCTCCTTTTTCGGCCTGGATCTTTCCCAGACGCCGACCCTGGCGTTCAATATCCTGATTTTGATCCCGATTCTTTCTGGATTGACTTCTTTCCTGTTCACCATGCTGACCATGAAAACCAATCCTTCTATGCAGCAGCAGGAAGGCGCTCCCGGCGCTGGATGTATGACCAAGGTGATGCAGTATATTATGCCGATTTTTTCGCTGGTCATTGCATTTCAGGTTCCGGCCGGCGTTGGTATGTACTGGATTTTCTCTAATGTTTTCTCCACTTTCCAGCAGATTCTGCTGAATAAGAAGTACAATCCAAAGATCGCCGCAGAAGAAGCGGAACGGGAATATGAACTGCAAAAGAGGAAGAAAAACAAGGAAAAACGGAAAGTTGTCGAAGTAAGAGAGGAAAAGACTGGAAAAGTGATCGAAAAGACGCTTACACAAAAAGAAATTGACCGCCAGCGCCTTGCCGCAGCAAGAAAGCGCGATGCGGAAAAATACGGGGAAGAGTATGTCGAGGTCACGGACGACGACTTGAAGAGTTAGGAAACCGAATGACGGGGGTGTCACTTTTGAAAAAACAGAGTGTGAAAACAGCAAAAACCGTAGAAGAGGCAACCGCGCTTGCCTGTGCAGAACTTGGCGTTTCAGTTTCGGATGTCCCGGCGGAGGATATCCATGTGCTCCATTACCCCAAAAAGAGCTTTTTCAGCTTTTTGAAACCGGATTATGCTGAAGTAGAAGTGGTTTTGGAAATTTCCAAACTGAACCTTGCGCTGGAATATATCCAGTCTATTTTAAAAGATATGGGTTTGGAAAGCGTCACTGCTTCTGTCAGCGAAAAGTCTGAGGACAGTGCCGTGATTTTACTGGAAGGGGAAAGCGTGGGGACGCTTATCGGACGGCATGGGGAAACGTTGGATGCACTGCAGTATCTGACTGGGCTAGTGGCAAACAAGGCGGAAGGGGATTATTTCCGTGTTTCTCTGGACAGCGGAAATTACCGCGAAAAACGGAAGAAAACCCTGGAGTCCCTGGCTCGCAGAATGGCAGTCTCTGCAGCAAAAACCGGCCGCAGTATGACATTGGAGCCGATGAATCCCTATGAGCGGCGGATTATCCACTCCACAGTACAGGAAGTAGAAGGAGCAACCTCTACTTCTATTGGAGAGGAACCGAACCGCCGGGTGGTCATTAAATCCACCAACCCACGCCCGAAACGCCAGAAAAACGATTCCGGACGTTCCGGAGGAAAACCGCGGAGAGGCGGTAAGGGTTCATATCGCCGGGAACGCAGCAATATAGCAGGAGAGGATCTGCCCTTGCCGAAGCGGGATCGCAAGCCGCTGCACGACAGCGAGTTTGAAATTCCTGTGGAAGAACACCGTACTCCTGCAAAACCGGTAAAAATGGAGCAGGAGATCCGTACTACATCCCCGGATCAGGCATTTGGGGATGGGCTGTACTCTAAAATTGAAATCGACGATTAAAGATTAAAGCCACGAAAAGGAGGGTTTCATGTGAAACTCTCCTTTTTTGAGATAAGGGAAAAGGAGGAATTTGTCATGGAACAGACGACAATTGCGGCAATTTCCACACCGCATGCTATGGGAGGGATTGGGATTGTCCGCCTTTCCGGACCGGATGCGAGGGCAATCGCTGCACGTGTCTTTATCCCGAAATCCTCCCGGAAAACCCTGAAAGACGTCCCGGGCTATACGGCGCTCTATGGACGGGTGCAGGAGGATGGGCAAGAACTGGACGATGCAATCGCCCTGGTGTTTTCCGCTCCCAAAAGCTATACTGGGGAGGATGTGGTCGAACTTTCCTGTCATGGCGGGCTGTATTTAATGCAGCGTGTGCTGCGTGCAGTTTTGGATGCAGGCGCCGTCCCTGCACAGGCAGGGGAGTTTACCAAACGGGCGTTTTTGAATGGAAAACTCTCTTTAACCCAGGCGGAAGGGGTTATGGATTTAATTGCAAGCCAGGGGGAACAGGCGGCGCGGGCAGCACTATCCGCACGGGATGGCGCGTTGTTCCAGCGGATTGAACAGGTAAAACAGGATCTCCTCGCCCTGTCGGGACATCTTTCTGCATGGATTGATTTCCCGGAAGAGGATGTTCCGGAACTTTCGGAACAAGAACTTTCCGGGACGCTTTGCAAGTCGGCGGGAGAACTGGAAGATCTGCTTGCCTCCTATGATGCGGGGCAGCTGATGAAAAACGGGGTGGAAACTGCCATTGTCGGAAGACCGAACGTGGGAAAGTCCACCTTGATGAATCTGCTCTCCGGAAGGGAAAAAAGTATAGTCACCGATATCCCGGGTACGACCAGGGATATCGTGGAGAACAGTGTCCATCTTGGAGACGTCATTTTGCATTTGTATGATACGGCAGGAATCCGTCAGACAGACGATCCGGTGGAGCAGGCCGGCGTGCAGCGAGCAAAAGATAAAATTGAGACAGCCCAGCTTATATTGGCGCTGTTTGACAGTTCTCAGGAGTTGTCTGAAGAAGACAGGGAGCTGGTTTGTTCCATGCAGGGGCGTCCCTGTATTGCAGTGGTCAACAAAAGCGATCTGGAACAGAAGATGGATTTTTCCTATTTACAGGAGCATTTTGAAAATCTTGTCTCTATTTCTGCTTATCAAAAGACAGGAGTAGAACAGCTGACAGAATGTGTCCATCGGGTTCTCGGTATGATAAACCTGGATACATCGTCCGGGATTTTGGCGAATGAACGGCAGAGAGACTGCGCAAAACGCGCGCTGGACGCCCTGAGGGAAGCAAAGGATGCGCACCGGATGGGGATTACCCTGGATGCTGTCGGCGTGGAAGTGCAGTCTGCACTCGAGGCGTTGATGGAGCTCACTGGAGAGCAGGCGAGCGAGCGTGTGATCGATGAGGTTTTCTCCAAATTCTGCGTTGGAAAATAAAAGGAGGGATTGCATTGGAATATCGGGCGGAACAGTATGAAGTGGCGGTAATCGGAGCGGGGCACGCAGGATGTGAAGCGGCGCTTGCCAGTGCTAGGCTGGGAAGAAAGACCGCAATTTTCACTATTTCCCTGGATGGGATTGCAAATATGCCCTGCAATCCCTCTATCGGAGGAACGGCGAAGGGGCATCTGGTGCGGGAAATCGACGCGCTCGGCGGGGAAATGGGCCGCGCCGCCGATCACACTTTTTTGCAGAGCCGTATGCTTAACCGCGGAAAGGGGCCGGCAGTTCACAGCCTGCGTGTACAGGCAGATCGTGTACAGTATCACCTGTATATGAAAAAAATCCTGGAAAACCAGGAAAATCTGGATATTAAGCAGGCGGAGGTTACAGAAATCCGGGCGGACAACTCGGGAAAAATCTGTGAACTTGTTACCAAACTGGGCGCTGTATACCCAGTCAAAAAGATTGTCCTCGCCACGGGGACATACTTGAAAGGACGGATTTTTGTAGGAGAGGCTTCCTATGAAAGCGGGCCGGATGGGACGCAGGCGGCAAACAGCCTGTCCGCTTCCCTTAAACGTCTGGGGATTTCTCTGCGCCGGTTTAAAACGGGTACTCCTGCCCGGATTCATCGCCGTTCTATAGATTTTTCCGTGTTGGAGGAACAGCAGGGAGACGACCCAATCGTGCCGTTTTCTTTTGAAACTTCCCCTGAAGGACTGAAAAACCAGGTTGCCTGCCATATCGCCTATACCAATGAGGAAACCCATCGGGTGATTTTGGATAATCTGGATCGTTCCCCTCTCTATGGAGGCAAAATCGAGGGAATCGGTCCGCGTTACTGTCCGAGTATAGAGGATAAGGTGGTTCGATTTTCGGAAAAACCCCGTCATCAGATTTTTGTCGAACCGATGGGATTGGACACTCAAGAGATGTATCTCCAGGGAATGTCCTCCTCGCTTCCGGAGGATGTTCAGCTGAAATTTCTACACACGATCAAAGGTCTGGAGCATGCGGAGATGATGCGCGTGGCCTATGCGATTGAATATGACTGCTGTGATCCGCTGGAACTTTCCCCTTCGCTGGAATTTAAAAAAATTCCGGGATTGTATGGAGCGGGACAGTTCAACGGGACTTCCGGTTACGAGGAGGCCGCCGCACAGGGGCTTGTGGCGGGGATCAATGCGGCCCGTTCTCTGGATGGAAAAGAACCACTGATTCTGGATAGGGCGAGTTCCTATATTGGGACGCTTATCGACGATCTTGTGATAAAAGGGGTTTCTGATCCTTACCGGATGATGACGTCGCGTTCAGAATATCGTCTGCTGCTGCGTCAGGACAATGCGGAAGAACGTCTGACGCCGGTTGGCTATGAAATTGGTTTGATAGGGGAAAATCGTTATCAGCATTATCTGCTGCGGAAAGAACAGAAAGAACAGGAGATTCGGCGGTTGAACCGGCAGACAGTCCCTCCGTCGGAAGCGCTTAACGAGATGCTGGAAAAAGCGGGAACAGCGCCTTTGACTACTGGAGCAAAACTGGCAGATCTTCTGCGCCGGCCGCAGGTCAGCTATGAAATGCTGGAGCCCTTCGATCGGGAACGCCCAAAATTGGAACGGATGGTGGCAGAACAGGCGGAAATTGCCATCAAATATGAAGGTTATATCAAAAAGCAGGTAGAGCAGGTGGAGCATATGCGTGCGCTGGAGAGAAAACCGCTCCCGCAGGAAATAGATTACCATGCTATAGAGGGGTTGCGCTTAGAGGCCAGAGAGAAGCTGGAAAAGATACGTCCAATGAATATCGGCCAGGCTTCGCGGATTTCCGGAGTCAGTCCGGCAGATATTTCCGTACTTCTGATTTACTTGGAACAGCGAAAGTTTTCACAGCGTGTGGGGGGAAACACAAGCAAGCAGTGAATGGTGTGTGTAAGAATAAAAATATCATATTTGCATGAATATTCATGCAAATACAAATGGAGGCGGAAAAGGTGGCGTTGAATCCGAATTTTTTGCAGGAAGTTTTTTTAAAAAATTCATTTTCTTTAGATGAAAAACAGGTCTCCTGCTTTTGTAAATATGCGCAGCTTTTGGTGGAATGGAACCAGAAGATGAACCTGACAGCAATTACCGATGATGAGGGGATTGCATATAAACATTTTGTAGACAGCCTGGTGCCCCTCTCCCTGCTTGGATCAGATGCTTTTTCCGGGAAGCATCTGATTGATGTCGGTACAGGAGCGGGATTTCCTGGGCTTCCGCTTAAGATTGCCTGTCCGGAAATGGAACTTACTATGGTAGATTCCCTGAAAAAGCGTGTCGGATTTTTGAAAGAGGTCTGCTCACAGCTTTCTTTACAGGCGGATGTATTCCATTTGCGCGCAGAGGAAGCAGGGCATCGGGAGGAACTGAGGGAATCCTTTGACTATGCAACCGCGCGTGCGGTGGCGCATCTGCGGGAACTCAGCGAATACTGCCTGCCTTTTGTCCGAGTAGGGGGATATTTCCTTGCGTTCAAAGCAGGTGAGATTGAACAGGAGCTTGATGAATCCCGCAACGCGATTGGAATGCTTGGCGGAAAAGTGGAGCGGATTATCCCCTATGAGGTACCCCATACAGGCAGACGCACGCTGCTGGTGATTAAAAAAATATCGCAGACTCTTCCAAAATACCCGCGTAATCCTGCGAAAATAGCAAAAACTCCCTTGAAGTAGCAGGGTTTCTTGAGGAAAAAAGTCGCTATTTGCTGAATTTTTTGCGTGGAAAATACTGGAAATAAAAGCGCTTTTGTGGTATAGTCTAAACAGGACAAGCCATGGAGGTGCTTTATTTATGCCATCACTTTTTGCGAAAGAAAAGACAGTTAATCGGGTGGTTCTATTGGATACCTCCTGTATTTTTCCTAATCCGGCTCAACCACGCAAAGTTTTTGAACAATCGGAACTGATACAGTTAAGGGATAGCATTGTAGCCAATGGATTGTTACAGCCATTAACAGTACGCCGTGTTACGGATAAGCTCTACGAACTGATTGCAGGAGAACGAAGGCTTCGGGCATGCCAGATGGCGGAAATCACCCAGGTTCCGTGTATTATTGTGGATGTCACTGAGCAGCAATCTGCAATCTATGCACTGATTGAGAATATTCAGCGTGCAGATTTGAATTTCTTTGAACAGGCATTGGGAATCCGAACTTTAATGGATGAGTGGGGAATTACCCAGGCACAGGCCGCATGTAAGCTCGGTATGGCACAATCCACAGTAGCGAATAAGCTCCGGCTATTAAAGCTTACACCAGAACAGCAGAAAAAAATCATAGAATCTGGATTGACGGAACGCCATGCCAGGGCCTTGCTGCGCTTGGAACCGGAGCAGAGGGAGCAGGTCCTCACTCTGATGATTGATAAACAATGGAATGTAGTGCAAGCAGACGAGTATATCGACAAACTGATGAAAGTACCGGAGACAGCGGATAAACCAAAAAAATTTCTGATTGTCAAAGACGTACGGATTTTTTTTAATACCATTCGCAAGGCTATTGATGTTATGAAGCGTTCCGGAATTGCGGCGGTTGCAACTAAACAGGAAAGGGAGGACTGTATCGAGTATATTGTTAAAATTCCTTTAGATAGTGCTGAGCAAAAAGAATAGGTGGTTCATCAAGGCAGAAGCCTTTTTGATATACACTCCTCTGTTTGATAAGGCAAAGGGCGGCGATTTTTCAATCGCCGCCCTTTGCCGTGAAAAAACACGGAATGATATGGGATAAATTCCAGTAAAAAAACGTAGAATAGGGGTGTGGTTGTAATTTACTTATTTGATGTTTCACGTGAAACATCAAATAAGCAATCTATTCTATTCTATTTTGATGATGGACTGGCTGGGTGTTGGATTTCATTTTTTATACGGGATCTGTATCAGTGAAAAGTCCTACATTTTTAAAATTGTTTCATGTGAAACAGGAAACTTGGATTTTTTCTTTGAAACAAGCGAGGCATATGCTATAATAAAGACAATCCGGATATGATTAAGAAGTTCGTATGATTCAGAGGAGAGGGGAACATATCATAACTATGGGTAAAATTATAGCGATTGCCAATCAAAAAGGCGGGGTTGGAAAGACTACTACGGCAGTAAATCTGAGTGCAGCAATTGGTGATCATCGAAAAAAAGTACTTTTGATTGATATTGATCCCCAGGGAAATGCTACCAGCGGGTTTGGCGTCAATAAAAAAGGGATTCGAGGTTCCAGTTATGATTTGTTGATTGGAAAATGTGGGATTGAACAAGTTCTTGTTGAAACTGCTTTCCGCAACGTATCCCTGATTCCTTCAGATATGGCACTTGCAGCTGCGGAAATTGAGCTGGTTGATCTCCAGGATAGGGTAAATCGGCTGAAAAATGCCATTGGTCTCATCAAAGATCAGTACGATTATATCTTTATCGATTGCCCGCCGTCCTTGGGACTAATTACGCTCAACGCTATGAACGCATCGGATACTGTGCTGGTTCCTATCCAATGCGAATATTATGCATTGGAAGGGCTATCCCAGCTAATTGCTACCGTGCGCCAGGTGAAACGCCTGTACAATCCTTCCTTGGACATGGAGGGTGTACTCCTGACAATGTATGATGGACGCCTGAATCTTACCATGCAGGTGGTAGATGAGGTGAAAAAATATTTTCCGCAGAAAGTATATAAGACGGTCATTCCGAGGAATGTCCGCCTATCAGAGGCTCCGAGCTTTGGACAGCCGGTAATCTATTTCGACAGGAGCTCCAAAGGGGCGAAAGCGTATCAGGAGCTTGCAGAGGAATTTTTGAAAATGAACAGGGGGAGACGGTAATGGCAAAAAAAGGAGGACTTGGAAAAGGATTGGATGCCTTGTTCGCAGATAACAGTACGATGGAAGAAGAACAGGGTGTTCAAATGCTGCGTCTTTCTGAAATTGAACCGAATAGAAATCAACCTAGAAAGGAATTTGATCGGGAAGCTCTGCAGCAGCTTGCCGATTCTATCCGGGAACATGGTGTGCTTCAGCCGCTTTTGGTACGGAGCATAGGGGAGAGCAGCTATCAATTGGTGGCCGGAGAACGTCGCTGGCGCGCAGCCAGAATGGCGGGAATGAGCGAAGTTCCGGTAATTGTCAAGGAACTGGATGATACCCAGGCCATGGAGATCGCCCTGATTGAAAATCTTCAGCGCGAAGATCTTAATCCGATTGAAGAAGCATTGGGATATCAGGCTTTGATAGAACAGTACGGTATGACCCAGGAAGAGGTGGCAAAACGAGTCGGAAAGTCTCGCCCTGCGATCGCGAACGCACTGCGTCTGCTTGGCTTGCCTCAGCCGATTTTGGAAATGGTGAAACACGGCGAAATCACTTCCGGACATGCAAGAGCGCTCCTCGCTTTTGAATCTGAGGAAGAAATGCTAGCCGTGGCGCAGAAAATCATCTCCTATGGGCTGACTGTGCGCGATGTAGAGAGGATGGCAAAACCAAAAGAGGAAAAAAATCAGGAACCTGCATTGTCGGACAGCTATTTCAAGGAAGTGGAAGTTGCTCTGGTCCATACTTTGGGCAGAAAAATCAAGGTCTCTGAAAAGAAAAACGGCAGGGGAATTGTTCAGATTGAATTTTTTGGAAAAGAAGATTTAGAAGAGATTGCCAATCTTTTGGCGGGTGAACATGAAAAGGAACTATAAAAAGGCGGGGGATGGCGAAAGCGATCCCCCGCCTCTGCCTTATTATATGTGGTCAAGGTAAGGAGAATTGATATGAACTATCTAAACGGCATTTTCGAACGGACTGCCCGCATTGCCTATTATGAATGCGGATTGGAAAACAAAATAAAATTGTCCAACCTTTTACGACATACACAGGAAATAGCAAGCAGGCATCTGGACGTTCAAGGATACCCATATGCAAAGCTGGAGGAATTAGGGACTGTATTCCTGCTTTCCAGGCTGGCAGTCCGGATCTACAGCATCCCCAAGGCAGGGGAGGAGATTGTAGAACGAACCTGGGCAAAGGGAACCAAAGGCGCTTATTTCCTTAGGGACTGCACCTTTTCCGATCAAAACGGCAATTTGAAAGTGGAAATTTCTACCATGTGGATTTTAGTTGATCCGAAAAGCCATACTGTACTTAAACCAAACAGCCTGTCTTTTTCCATTGATATGCGTCCGGATCTTTCCGTTTCTGTCCAAGCCAAACAAAGAATGAAAACGACGGTTCCAGAGTATTACGGTATACGTCCGGTGCGTTTTTCAGATATTGACTGCAACCATCATATCAATAATGCTGTTTACGCGGATATCTGTTGTGATTTTGTACATGCTAATCTCTGGGAACAGGAAATCCGGGAATTTGCCATACATTTTGCTCATGAAGCAAAATTTGGTGAGGAACTTGCCATTTTTGGAGAGACCTTTTCCAAAGATTCTCATATTATTTTGGCAAAAACAGGGGAAACAGTTTGCTTTGAAGCATCGATTGTGCTATAATTTAATTATACAAATTCAGTATAGAAAGTGTGGCAGGAAAATGGACATTACCGCATTGTTTCAATTAAGCTATGGGATCTACTATATTACCTCCCATGTAGGGGAAAAACAGGCTGGATGTGTGGTCAATACGGTGTTTCAGCTGACTGCGGATCCTGTTACCGTTGGCGTCAGCGTGGCAAAGGAAAACCAGACTTATGATTATATCATGCAAACAGGGACCATTGGTGTGACCATCCTTGGAGAAAGTGCGGACAGCAAAATGCTGGGAAAATTCGGTTATCGTTCCGGAAGGGATGTCGATAAATTTGCCGATACCAAATACCATATCGGCGTCAATGGGGATGCTTTGATTGATGAATCTGCTGTGGGGCACCTGGATGGTACAGTTATTCACCAACTGGATATGGGAACGCATGTGCTCTTTGTCATCCGGGTGGATGAGGCCGAAAACTGTGGGAGCAGTGACCGCCCAATGACTTATCATTATTACCGCGAGGTCAAAAAGGGCCAGTCCAGCAAGTTTGCTCCAACCTATGTGAACCCTGTAGAATTGGCCCGTATGCAAAAGGAAAAACAAAAATAAAAACTTTTTTCAAAAAAAGGTTGACAAAAGGACAAGACTATATTATAATTTAACTCGCTCACTACAAAACAAGTGGGCGAACTATGGCGGCATAGCTCAGTTGGCTAGAGCATGCGGTTCATACCCGCAGTGTCGTTGGTTCAACTCCAACTGCCGCTACCAGACATATAAACCTCATTGCGGGGTTTATATAGATGGCCCGTTGGTCAAGTGGTTAAGACACCGCCCTTTCACGGCAGTAACATGGGTTCAACTCCCCTACGGGTCACCAAGAAGCCTTCCGAATTCTTTCGGAAGGCTTTTTTTCTGTCCTGAATCTGAGGATTTTGTCATAATTTTTCTACGGGGAATCCCTATCCTCACGCATGGAATTATGATATAATAACCGCATAGACTTCGGTCAGAGCCAAAGGTCCCGCAACACTTCTGTATGCAAAATCCCCCATACATATTATAGGTTATTGGATGGGGAATAAAATAAATTGCTCTTGCGGGGTGAATTTAGGAAAAGGCTCGGATCGAACTGGTTTGGATGGAATAGAAAGGAGATGAGAAAGTATGACCAGGCTGGAGTTTTTGACGAAGATGGAAAACTGTCTGTCAAAGCAGCTTCCCAAAAGTGAAATGTCAGCGATCATGCGAAACCTCATCGATTACTTTAATAACTGTGAGCGTAGAGGAAAACGGGAAGCCCAGATTACCAAGGAACTGGGCGATCCGCAGAAAGTGGCCATGCAGATGGTAGCGCGCAGCAGGGTGGAGGAACTTGTCCGCCACCCTGGGTTTATGCGGCTTCTCCGGGCACAGCTTTCCCTGCATCACATTTCTCTTGTCAATTTTCTGATTTCCCTGCTGATCACGATTCCCATTGTACTAATGTGCTTTTTATTTGTATTGACTGTGGTTGTTATCTCTTTTGTGGGAGTGGGGATGATGGTGCTGACTGTGGTTGCCTTTCAGCAGATTCCTGTCTCCGTATTCCTGTTCCTGCTGTTTGGAGGGGTTGCAATCCTGGGGTTTGCTGTCACACTTAGTTATATTTTGCATGCTATTTCCAAAAAAGTCATCCATCTTGCGGGAAAGCTGTATGTAAAATGGTGCGTCCGCACCAGGCGGGCGGCTCCGCTGATGTTTTATGAAGTAGGTGGGATTGATGGATAAAAGAGGACAGGTCATCGGTGCGATTATGTGCGTGGTTGGGGTTATCGGCTGCTGTATACTGCTCCCCTTTGCCTATAGTGGAACCCGGCAGATGTTTACCCAAATGCGCGAAGAATATGAAGAAATGTCACCCCGTTATCAAATAGACACCAAGGAAGTCCCTTCTCTCAAACTCATTGGCAATTTTGATGTGGAGCTTCGTCAGTCGTCGGATTCCAAACTTATGGTCTATCGCAGCAATGCAAAGTCGGCCAGCAATGATATCAGTATCAGCAACACCAAAGACACTGTGGTTATTGCCAAAAATAATGTGCAGGACATCCGGGTTAAGGCGGAAGACATCTTGATGCGCCTGCTCATTGGAGATACCGCAGAACGGGTGATTATTTATATTCCCGCTTCCATATCGATTGATACAGAGGGCTTTTCCGGGGATTTGTTCAATTTAAACCATGTAGTCTATGCCAATATGAATGAAGCAAATCTGGATGATCTGGTAACGGATAATCTGGCTGTTTATGCTAAGGAAGTTGTGAAAAAGATTGATGAAATCAACTATAAAATCGTCGATAATAAAGAGGATTATATTGAAGGAGTTATCAATCAAACAGAATATACCCAACAGAGCAGCGCCCTGTACAGCGAACTGCTCAGCTGCGTGGATAAATATTTGACCCGGGCAATTGAGCAGGAAAGCGAAGAAATAGACGAGGCACTGAAAAAAGAGATTTTAGATGCATTTTTCGATTATTTTGATGTGCGTAGGCGTTACGAAGCCGTTATGCTGGAACAGGAAAAAACCATTAAAGCGTATCGAAACCAAGAAATCGATGTGAGTACGTATCAGGAACAAAAAGAGGATTTGGAAACACAGGAACAGGAAATCAAGATTGAAATGGCCAGAAAAACGGACCGCGCACAGAGTTTGCAGCAGCGGTATCTGTCCAGCTTCACCAATTTGATCTCCTGATGAGCACGTATAGAAAAGGAAAACACATGAATAATCTTCAGAAATGGGGAAAGAAGCTGATGGGCATGATACAGGGGAAGAATACGAGGAGTTTCTGACCCGGGATATCTGCTAAAGGCACCTTTTTCAGCAAAAATATTACTCCCATCTACCATGGTTTTGCAGCTGTACAATATTTTCCGGGTTCTCTTTTTATCCGAAGTAAAACTGGCTTCCGTCAGAAACTCCACCTACTTTGCACTTTATCTGCTGATGATTGTAGTTTGTATTTTTACGGCGATCCTCTTGATTGGGGCAAAGGAAAATCCGAAAAAACAGAACCGGATTTGGTGTGGATATGGCAATTTCCTTGTATTTTGCATCTTGAGATTCATTATATGGATATGCAGCGTTCTGATAACTTGAATGTGTTTCTATTATCCTTGTTGATCTTTGCAACGGTGTTTTTTGTCAAGCCCTGGCAGTCGCTCCTTATCATATTTTTTCCAGCAGTATTTTCCTGATGGTGTTTTATCATCAAAGCGGGGGATTACCACGAGAAATCTTGGGGATTTCACAAACTTCGTTCCCTTATTTCCATCATCTTTTACAACTTCGACTCCTACTCCAGAAATGTCCAGTCTTTC